>NZ_VTDU01000003.1:0-190903 GCF_035615615.1 Acinetobacter sp. MD2(2019)
GGGTTTATACATTAGGTTATAGCTACCGTTTCTAAGTCTCAATGCAACAGAGTTAGAAGAAAAACCCCCATTCATCGTAATGGGGATTTTTTTTATAAATAAAATCTGTATTTATTTTTAAGCGCTGACGCGACAATCCTTTTAAAATGTCGATAGAGTGCTCATTTTTTATCTAAAAGCATCATTTGTTGTTTTTGCAAGCAATTGCACTGTGCAAAAAGCATTGAAATTTTTATAACTATCTCCATCAATAAGTTCATCGTTATTACTCATATTGAAATGATAAAAAGGAGTGATTCATGAGCGAACAAAATGCTTCACAAAAACATAGCTTCCAAGCAGAAGTTGCGCAATTACTGCATTTGGTAACCCATTCTTTATATTCAAATCCAGATATTTTCTTGCGTGAATTAATTTCTAACGCATCGGATGCTTGCGATAAATTGCGTTTTGAAGGCATTAATCAGCCAGAATTGTATGAAGATGCGCCGGATTTACGTGTGCGTGTCAGTTTAGATAAAGAACAAAAAATCATCACTATTTCAGACAATGGTATTGGTTTAACTGAACAAGAAGCGATTGATAATTTAGGCACCATTGCCAAATCTGGCACCAAAGATTTTATGTCTAAATTAACTGGCGATCAAAAATCAGATGCACAGTTAATTGGTCAGTTTGGGGTTGGTTTTTATTCAGGCTTTATTGTTGCTGAAAAAATTACCGTTGAATCGCGCCGTGCAGGTGTGAGTGCAGACCAAGCAGTACGTTGGATTAGCGGTGGTACAGGCGATTTCGAAGTTCAGCACATCAGCAAAGCAGGTCGTGGAACAGATATTATTTTGCATTTGCGTGACGATGCGCTGGAGTATTTAGACAGCCATAAAGTAAAGCAAATTATTAATAAATATTCAGACCATATTAGCTTGCCAATTGAAATGCAAAAAGAAGTTTGGCAACAAGAAGAAGTCGCAGAAGGTGAAGAGCCGAAAGCGGGTCAATATGTGAAAACCGATGAATGGGAAGCGATTAACTCTGCAAGTGCGCTGTGGACACGCAATAAATCGGAAGTGACTGAAGAACAATATATCGAGTTCTACAAAAACTTGAGCCATGACTTTGACGCACCTTTGGCGTGGTCGCATAATCGTGTGGAAGGCAACACTGAATATACGCAATTGTTGTATATTCCAAGCAAAGCCGGACAAGATATTTTCACTCGCGAAGCCAAAGCCGGCATTAAACTGTATGTGAAACGTGTCTTTATTATGGATGATGCCGATAATCTGATTCCAAATTATTTACGTTTTGTGCAAGGTGTGGTCGACAGTGCCGATCTTCCTTTAAACGTGAGCCGTGAATTGCTACAAGAAAGCCGCGATGTGAAAACCATTCGTGAAGGCAATGCGCGCCGTATTTTAACCTTGCTTGATGGTTTGGCAAAATCTGAAGATGAAAAAGACCAAGCCAACTTTAAAACTTTCTACAGCGAATTCGGTTCAGTCATTAAAGAAGGTTTAGGCGAAGATTTTGGTAACCGCGAACGTATTTTAAAATTATTACGTTATGCAACATCGAACAATGATGACGTCATTACCTCATTGGCCGATTATAAAGCGCGTATGAAAGACGGCCAAAAAGCCATTTATTACGTAACTGCCGACAGCTTAAGCGCTGCCAAAAACTCACCACAGCTTGAATTGTTCAAGAAAAAAGGCATTGAAGTGTTATTGATGTCTGAACGTGTGGATGAATGGGCGATGAATTTCGTCAATGACTTCGATGGCACACCGCTACAAAACGTATCTAAAGGCGCAGTCGACTTAGGCGATTTACAAGATGCCGAAGAAAAAAAAGCCCTAGAGCAAGCCGCAGAAGCGTTTAAACCTGTGGTTGAAAAACTCTCTGACGCCTTAAAAGATAAAACGCAAGAAGTACGTGTGACCACACGTTTGGTCGATTCTCCAGCTTGTTTGGTTACAGGTGAAGGTGAATTGTCACCACAGTTGGTACGTATGCTTAAACAGGCCGGTCAAGCGGTGCCTGAGTTAAAACCTATTTTGGAAATTAACCCAGAACATCCATTGGTGAAAAAATTAGACAGCTCAAGTCATTTTGAAGACTTAGCCAATGTTATTTTTGACCAAGCCATGATTGCTGAAGGCGGTTTACCTGAAGATCCTGCAGCTTATGTCAAACGCATCAATAACTTATTGTTGAAATAAACATCCTGCCTAATATAAAAAACCGAGTGTTGATCACTCGGTTTTTTATATGTTTTCCATTTTAACTGCCGCACGTTTTAAACAGGATCAATATGGGTAATGACATCGATGACGCGATGTTTTTGCATAATTTGATTGCGAACCTGTACCGAAATATCGTGACCGTCACGAACACTCAAATGTCCATCGACTTCAATATGCGCATCGATAATAATCATATCTCCCATTTTTCGGGTGCGGATATTATGCACGCCTTTGATTCCTGCTGTGGCTAAAATGGTTGCACGAATAGCGTCTACATCTTCTTCGTCTGCTGCGCGATCCATTAAGTCGTTTAGCGCATCCCATCCAAACTCGGCGCCCATTTTAATAATAATGCAGCCCACCAAAAGCGCTGCAATCGGGTCTAAAATAGGATAGCCAAGCAAATTTCCAACAATCCCAATCAAAACCACAAAAGAGGACGCAGCATCCGAACGGGCATGCCACGCATTGGCAACCAACATGCTCGATTTCACCTGTTTGGCAATTTTAAGCATGTAACGAAACAACAATTCTTTGGCAACCAAAGCACTGAGCGCCACATAAATGGCCACACTATGTACTTGGGGAATCGCTTCATGGTGGGTTATTTTATGAATGGCTGAAATAGACATGCCAATGCCCACGGTGACTAAAATCAGTCCGAGCATGAAAGAGGCTGCGTTTTCAAAGCGATAATGCCCAAAAGGATGGCTTTCATCGGCATCTTTTTGGCTAAAATGATTGGCAATGAGTACAATAAAATCGGCAACCAAATCGCTTAAAGAATGAATGCCATCGGCAATTAAGCCTTGAGATTTAGAAAATATCCCAATGCCAATTTGTGCAATAGATAAGCATACATTCACCACCACACTTATCCATGTACTTTTACTGGCGGCTTTCGCTTTTTGTTCTGGGCGAATCACATCATCTTCATGTAGCTCATCAAAATGGGGTGTCAGCATAATGTGCGAATCGGTAAAAATGAAAGCCTCAGTGTACGTGATTTATACCGTTCTGTCAGTGCATGAGCATGCAGAGCCGCTGCTTTAAAAATTCATTTCGAATTGCAGGGTGGTGCTTAAGGTGCGCCTGTTGTCGTCGCTGCGGTCTTCATAATAGGAGATGCCATTTTCTAGATACAGCCACGTCCGCCAAATTGGACGGCGCCAAGCAAGGTATGGCCCCCAGTTTTGTAATTCAATTTCGCGTTTTTCTTTATTATAAATACCATTGGAATACAGCCCATAGGTTAAACTTTGGTCATGGCTAATATGCTGTTTGCGAAATAAATGGTTCTCCCAATTGTAGGTGTCTTCATAGGTTTTGGTCACTGATAAATCGGTCGATGCAATCGCATGATGTTCTTGTTTTTGGGTAAAATTAAAATAAGTTTCGGAATAATTTTTACTTTGTGCGCCATAACGAAAGGTTTGCTGAGTATTTAGGTTTAGATCTGGGCTGAGTTGCCATTCTTTTTGTGCATTTAGTTCGACATACACATCGGTATTAGAATTTGATCCCAAATTTAAGTCACTTTGAAACGGTAACTGTTTAGATAAATCGGACAAGACCGCTTTAATTCCAGATTTTTGCGATGGCTTTTTTTTCGGCGTAGGTGTGCTTTTTTTAAAACCAAATTTATGAATTACGCGATGCGCTTGATAGGTACGCTGTGTTCGATCTGCCAGCGAATCCTCACCAAATACTGCCATCAGTTGGCGTGCAAGTTCTGGCGAATTGGGGTCAAATTGGGGTGCAAAAGGGTTATCGTCTGTTTTTTCAGGCTGCGCTTTAATGCGTCTAAAATAATGCTTTGAATGACGCGCTTTGCAACTGCTTTGCCCCAACCCATGTGCCGATAGCAACCCTGTGTCGAAATTTTTTGCCCAAATGCTCAGGCTGAACAAACATAAAGGGAACCAGAAAAATTTCATACAGATAAGCGGCTACAAGATGAAAGGAAAATCACGCGATTAAACGCGTTGTCGCAAGCGATAATTGTGTTGTGTTGAAGTTAAATTTAGCTTAAATCCTTTATTTTTCTGCCAATACCGTTTGAATTTTTGCATAGAGTGTTTCTGCCGATATTGGCGATGGCAAGGTATCAATTAATGCATCCATACGCTGTAAAGACAGACCATCTTGGCGTGAAAACACTAGGCTTGCATAAGCCAACACATCGGGATGATTGCCAATCCATGTTTCGCCGTGAATGATGCGATATTTTAAGCGTTCGCGCATTAATAATAATGGCATGGCGTGCGTCGATGGCGCTTCGTCAAACGTAATCAGGCGTTGTGTCAAAATTAATGCTTTAGGAATGAATACAAAAGCGGTTTGAGCCTCTAAAAGCGGCGTTGCATTAATGAAGGCGTCATAGAAATTTTCTAAATTTTCGGCATTGTCTTGCCATGTTTGCCACGAAAATTGTTTCACCATGCCAAGCTGTTGTTCAAATTGATTGCAATATTCTGTCGCCAATTGCATACCTATTTGAGTGTCTTTGCATGAAAAAACAATAAGATAGCCCATAAATTGTTGTTGTGAATTCAAGCGTTCGGCAACAATAACCGGCGAATTAGAAAAGTGTTGCGGCTGTTTTGATGTACTTAAATAGACAAAAAGCGCATCTAAATCTTTGAGTTGTTCAAAATGTAATACGTAGTTTGCATGGTCAAATGTGGGAATCCGCACCAAGCTTGGCTGCGCCACAAATTGCCCAACTTTAAATGCAATATTGTCTTGTGTTGGAATCTGCACCAGCATTGGTGCTGCTTGAGGTGCAGTATATTGCTCAAGCCTTGCCTGATCGCAGATCTGCTCAATCTCGTTGTCTTCAATCAAGCATTGTAAAAGGTGTTGCTGTTGCGACAACCACAGGTACGCTTCGTTCAGTTGATCCTTCCAACTGCTGTGAATAACCCCTTTGTTTGCCTGAGGAATCAGCCAAATTTGCCATTTTTTAGTGGGCGCGTCATACAAAATTGCCCAACCCAATACGGGATTTTGATTCAGCGCAGCGAATAACAAACCTTCTTCTTGAAACATCCCACGATAACTTTTTTGAAAGTTACTTTTGGCGACCAAATCCGTGCTCATTTGTTCGGGCGTATAAAAACGTGTTAGCCCAGGATAGGTTTTCTTAAAAATGGGTTGCTCACAAAACTGAAAAATTTCTTTTAGGCGATGGGTGGCTTTTGCTCGCTCGAAAAGTGGCAAAGATGTCGACTCAATAATTTGAATATTATGCTTAATATCTTGAATAATTAATGCTTTTTCTAATAAATTCATAGCAAATCACTGATATATATATTTTTTTGCTCGTTCTAAATATTGCGGCAAAATTTGATTAAGTGTGAGTTCAAGCAGACGATATTCTGGCGAGTCTGGATTATTTTGTTGTTTTGCACATTCAATGAGTTGATCGAGATCTAATTCATCTAAGCTTATTTTTTCTTGTAAAAATAATTGTAATTGTTGCATGATGAAGTCCCTAAGGCATGGCATTCCTCGTTTATTATAGGCAAACTTAACAGATTGAAAATAGATAATATTTAAAAAAAAATTTAAAATCGTGTTAATAGTTGAATTTATGGCACAGCATAAGATAAAAATCTTATGCTGTTAGCGATTTTATGATTAATCTAGCGAGCAGCTGTCATCGTTACATGTAGCGCCTGTGTTCGTCGTATTCGGTTCTACCGCATCGCTTTTTTCTTGAGCTTGTTTTAACACGTGGGCAAATACATCGCGTGGTTGTGCCCCAGCTAAAGCAATTCGTTGATCAAAAACGAAAAATGGTACGCCTGTAACATTAAGTTGTTCGCGAGCAATTTGCTCATCGTGACGAACAAATTCAGCAAATTCATCTGAATCTAAAACGTCATCGACTTCAACAGGATTTAAACCAATGCGTGCCGCAACATCTTCTAAGGTTTCACGTTCGCCAATATTTAAACCTTGGGTCATGTAACTGTAGAAGAATGCTTCTTCGGCTTCATTGCCTAAGCCATGGCTTTGAGCAAGGTGAATAATACGATGTGCATTAAACGTATTGCCTGAATTGGCTTTTTGCCATTGAAAGTCAATGCCTTCATCGGCTGCCATCGCCGCCACTTGACGTTCCATTTCTTCCACTTGTGCGGTAGTACGACCGTATTTTTGCGCAAGACGCTCGGTGT
This sequence comes from Acinetobacter sp. MD2(2019), assembly GCF_035615615.1. Taxonomy (NCBI): domain Bacteria; kingdom Pseudomonadati; phylum Pseudomonadota; class Gammaproteobacteria; order Moraxellales; family Moraxellaceae; genus Acinetobacter; species Acinetobacter sp. MD2(2019). The sequence continues at coordinate 6,431 of NZ_VTDU01000003.1, forward strand.
TGGAGGTGGTATGAACGGCAGGGGCGTCTGGGTCAAGTTCAAAGCTATGCCAGTAAATTTCAAGCTCAATGCCTGCTTCTGCTGCAACATGTTCTAAACGTTTTTTACCAATATAGCAAAACGGACAGACTACATCTGACCAAATATCTACGCGCATGGGAATTGCTCTTTAATGTTTGTTAAGTGAATAATAGGGATGAATCTGTTAAATTTAAAGTGTATGAGCCGTCATACGCTGAACAAAATATTTTCATCTATTTTTTTAATCTACATTAAACCTCTTGTATGATTGTATAAAATAAAAACCAATTATCTAGTTTAACTTTTTATTTTTCGAACCTAATGCTTGAAATTTCTAAGATTTGATTTTGTGTTAAATTAGTTGCTAAAAAGTTCATTTGGTTGCCTATATATTTATTTGTGAATGTAATGTAGCCTCTAGCTACGAAAAGAATCATGACATATGACAAATGTATAAATAGGGACAACTAAGGGACAAAAATCCCCGCCGAAGCGAGGATTTGAACAAAAATTAAGAACTAAATGCGTTCAATAATGGTGGCAATACCTTGACCTAAACCAATACACATGGTGGCTAAGCCCAATTGCGTATTTTGCTGTTCCATCACGTTTAACAAACTGGTGGTGATACGTGCGCCTGAACAACCTAGTGGATGCCCCAGTGCAATTGCACCACCATTTAAGTTAATTTGGTCTTGTTTGTCGTAAATACCTAGGCCTTTCATCACTGATAAACCTTGTGCGGCAAAGGCTTCGTTTAATTCAAAAGTTTGAATGTCGGCAATGCTTAAACCTGCACGTTTTAAGGCTTTTTGCGTTGCAGGCACAGGGCCATAACCCATAATGGCAGCATCACAGCCTGCAACGGCCATTGAACGAATCACAGCGCGTGGTTTTAAACCTAAAGCTTGGGCACGTTCAGCCGACATTAACAGCATGGCAGATGCACCATCCGACAACGCCGAAGAGGTCGCCGCGGTGACTGTGCCACCTTTAGGGTCAAACACAGGGCGCAAGGCTTTAAAGGCTTCAATGTTGGCATCGGCACGAATCACTTCATCGACATCGCACAGAATTTTAAAGCCGTCTGCATTGTGACCTTCAATGCCCACAATTTCATTTTTGAAACGACCTGCTTGGGTTGCAGCCCAAGCGCGGCGGTGCGATTCCACACCAAAGGCGTCTTGTTCTTCACGGGTAATGCCGTTCATGCGGCCCAACATTTCAGCGGTTAAGCCCATCATATTCGATGCTTTGGCATAGTGTTTTGACGCTTCAGGGTTAATGTCTACACCGTGCATCATCGACACGTGGCCCATGTGCTCAACACCACCAATAATGAAAATATCACCTTGGTTGGTGGCAATTTGAGCCGCCGCCGTGTGAATGGCTTGCATCGATGAACCACAAAGACGGTTCACGGTTTGACCTGCAACGGTTTTAGGTAAGTCAGCTAAAAGGCTGGCATTACGGGCAATATTCCAACCTTGTTCTAGGGTTTGGTTGACACAACCCCAAATCACATCTTCAATTTCATTGGGGTCGAAATCGTTACGGTTAACCAGCGCGCGAATGAGTTCCGCCGATAAATTGTCGGCACGAACATTACGGAACATGCCATTTTTGGTTTTGCCCATTGCTGAGCGTACGCCGTCTACAATTACAACGTCACGTGGGTTTAAAGTCGTCATTACGTTGCTCCTTAACCGTAGAATTTCTTGTTGTTGTCTGCCATGTCACGCAACAATTGTGGCGCTTCATAAGCCTTGCCTAAGTGGGCGTATTGGTTGCAAAGAGCAACATATTCCGCCACACCTGTTTGGTCGACATAGCGACATGGCCCACCACGAAATGGTGGGAAGCCAATGCCCATAATCATGGCCATATCGGCTTCATTTGGCGTGGCAACAATGTTGTCTTCTAAACAACGTACGGTTTCGTTGCACAGCGCAATCATCATGCGGTCGATAATTTCTTGTGCATCAAACTCACGTTTTTCACCTGTTACCACAGGCGCAATCACCTCATACGCGGTTGGGTCGATGGTTTTGGCTTTTTTACCTTTTTTGTCTAAGGCATATTTGTAAAAACCAAGATCATTTTTTTGACCTAAACGATTCGCTTCATACATGCTTTGGACTGAGCCTTTAAAATCAGGCTTCATGCGGTCAGGGAAACCTTCTGCCATCACTTCTGCGCCATGTACGCCTGTGTCAATGCCCACTACATCCATTAAATATGCAGGGCCCATCGGCCAGCCGAATTTTTCCATGACTTTGTCAATTTGTTGGAAATCTGCGCCATCTTTAAGCAATAAGTCGAAAGCGCCAAAGTAAGGAAACAGCACACGGTTGACCAAGAACCCTGGGCAGTCATTCACCACAATCGGAGTTTTACCCATTTTTTGAGCCAAGACCACGGTGGTTGCCACAGCTTCTTCAGACGTATGCTCACCACGAATGACTTCTACCAACGGCATCATGTGTACAGGGTTGAAGAAGTGCATACCGACAAAATTTTCAGGACGTTTTAACGCTTTGGCCAAACGGGTAATTGAAATGGTTGAGGTATTTGAAGCCAAAATGGTGTTGTCACGGACTTTACTTTCGGTGTCTGCCAGCACCGCTTCTTTGACTTTTGGATTTTCAGTGACTGCTTCAATCACAATATCGACATCTTTAAATTCGTCATAACTTAAAGATGGACGAATACGCGCCAAAGTTTCACCCATTTTCACTGGGGTCATTTTTTTGCGTTCAACTTGTTTGGTCAGTAGTTTATTGGCCTCGCTCATACCCAGTGCAAGTTGTGGATTACCAATATCTTTCATAATGATTGGCGTGCCTTTGCTTGCCGCTTGATACGCAATTCCACCGCCCATAATACCTGCGCCAAGCACCGCAGCTTGATTCACAGGATGCGCACCTTTCTCGTGCTTTTTCGCCATTTTCTTAACGACTTGGTCGTTAATGAATAAACCAATTAAGGCTTCGGCTTGCGGGGTTACTGCCGCTTTGGCAAAGCTTTCTGCTTCAACTTTTACCGCTTCGTCACGAGTTAATGTCACCGATGCTTGCAGTGAATCGAGCATGAACTTTGGCGCAGGATATTGCGCAGGTGGTGCCTTTGCCAAAACCATGCCTTTGGCGGTGTTGAAGGTCATCATTTGTTCAAGTGGATTTAACTTAATGGGTACCAATTTTTCTTGCCGTTTGGCTTTCCAGTCTAAACGCCCCGACATGGCTTGTTGAATTAAATCCAGTGCAGCGTCACGCAGTTGATCGTCACTGACAACCGCATCGACTGCGCCATCTTTAAGTGCAGCCGCGGCTTTTTTCGGTGCTGCCAACGCCATCCATTCAATGGCGTTGTCGGTACCAATTAAACGGCTTAAACGGACTGTGCCACCAAAGCCTGGGAAAATCCCCAGTTTAATTTCTGGCAAGCCGACTTGTGCCGATTCTGCCATGACACGATAGTCACAGACCAAACACATCTCAAAGCCACCGCCTAAAGCACTACCATTAATGGCAACCACTTTGGGAATGTCTAAATCTTCAAAGCTGTTAAAAATGTCATGAATGCTAAGCAACCAGTCTTTAATGGCGGTTTCACCTAAGGCAAAGCTGGCACCGAATTCGGTAATGTCTGCACCGACAATAAAGGTCGGTTTTGCAGAAGTGACCAATAAACCTTTAATTTCAGGATGTGCTTTTACAGCGCCAATGGCTGCTTGGAAATCTTCAATGGTGGCTTTATTGAATTTATTAACCGACTCATTGTGTAAGTCAAAGCGGAATTCTGCAATGCCATTCTCTAACATGAGAACTGAAATTGCGTTACCTGCGTGGATCATGCCCTGATCTCCTTTATTCTGGAGGATTGTATGTCAAAGAACCTGTATATTTTAAAATCTGATATACATAACTTTTTTATCTTAAGCTCACTATAGCTAAAAATAATCGGCTACGTTGTATCAAGCTGTGACGCAATGGTCATACATTTTTAAATTCAATGCCGCTAAAAAGATTCATTTTTTCGAGAATAACACTGAAAAAAATGACTGTGTAAATTTTATATTATGTTTTAAATCATCATTATATAGCAAAATTGTGGTTGTTCTGTTGAATAGAGATGCTTTTAGTCGCTAGATGTCATTTAAGTCAATCTCGCTTAATCTTAATTGTCTATTTAGAAGATTGAACGATAAAACCAGCAGGGCTGAGATACAAATCTTTTTGATGCCATCTGTGTAGGATAAGTTGCCGGAATTCCAACAATATTTTAGTCAGACGAAAAATGAATAAGAATCTGTTACAACTATTAAGTTGAGATTAAGGATTTGGCCTTTAAAATTGAGCGGTTTTTGCAGCGGGCTTAACAGAAATAGGTTTTCTTATCATGATTCATGCTCACCATCACCCAGTTCATGTGCAATCAGCCGCACATACCGCCGTTCATGCACGCGTACGTTCGCATGAAAAACCACATGCGCTAAAAAAGCATCCGGTCCAAACGCATACAGATGCTAAAAAGGCATTGGTGAAGGGTCGTCATCATCATACGAAAAAAAATACTGTGCACCAGCCTAGCAGCGATATTGATGTGCATAAATTTGCCCGCAAATTACAAAGTATTTCTGCGCCATACAGCACCGAAAAATGTGCCCAACATGTGCGTATAGCGTTGCAAGTGGCCGGAGCCAATGTAGCACAGCATCCGATTGCGGCCTCCGATTGGGGGCGAATTTTAGAGAAAAATGGCTATCATAAAATTAGCCCGAAATTTGATGATCCACAACAAGGCGATATTTATATTATTCAGCGCACTGGCGACCATATTTATGGTCATATCGCAGGTTATACTGGCGATGGTTGGGTGTCAGATTTTCGTCAAAAGAACTACGCCGTGTACAAAGAAAAAGACGTCAAATACAGTTATTACCGTTTATAACGCACAGCATTTTCACGATAAATTAAGCAAATTTGCTTGAAAATAGGCCATTGAAGCATCACATTACAGCAGAGCCTTTTATATTTAGATGCCTGTGAATTCAAACGCCCGCGAACACCTTAGCGTATTGTTAAGCAATATGACCCAACTGCCTGGGGTCTATAAAATGCTGGGTAAATCCGGCGAATTGTTGTATGTGGGCAAAGCAAAAAATTTAAAAAATCGTGTTAGCAGTTATTTTTCTAAAACCATTGAGCATCCGAAAACACAAGCCTTGGTGGCTCGTATTTACGATATTGAAACGCTGGTTGTTCGTTCCGAAACCGAAGCGTTATTGCTTGAGCAAAACTTAATTAAGCTGCATCGTCCGCCATACAATATTATGCTGCGCGATGATAAATCGTATGTTTATATTTTCGTGTCGAGCGATCGGCCATATCCAAGAATTGCCAGTGGCCGAGGCAAAGGCAAACATCAAATAGGTAAGTTTTTTGGCCCATATCCAAGTGCGGCCAGTGCTCGCGATACATTATTAACCCTAGAAAAATTATTTAATGTCCGCCAGTGTGAAAATAGCTATTTTTCCCAGCGTAAACGGCCGTGCCTGCAATATCAAATTAAGCGCTGTAGTGCGCCTTGTGTGGGGCTGATTAGTCCCGAAGACTATGCCAAAGATGTCGAAAATTCAATTCGCTTTTTAAAAGGTGACACCAAAGAATTAAACCAAGAATTAATTCAAAATATGGAGCAGGCTGCCGAACAATTAGAATTTGAAAAGGCAGTCTTTTATCGCGATCGCTTGGCGTTATTGCGTGAAATTGGTGCGCAACAAGCCGTATATAAAATTAAAGGTGAGGCCGATATTTTGGCGATTGCCCATCAAGCCGGGGTGACCTGCGTACAAATTATGCATGTCAGAAATGGTAAAATGTTAGGGGGTAAAAGCTACGTGCCCGACATGCTTGGCGATGATTTGGGGCAAATGCTGAGTGATTTTATGACCAACTTTTATTTTCAGGTTGCCGATGAAATCCCCAATGAATTGATTGTGAATGTTGATCTGCCTGATCGGGCCTTATTAGAACAGGCCTTTTCACAACAGTTTAATAAAAAGATTCACATTAAATCGAACGTACGCGAAACGCGGGCGGAATGGTTGCAGCTTGCACAAATGAATGTACAGCATGCCATTAAAGCGCAGCTGAGTAATCATCTTGAATTGCACGAGCGTTTTTATCAGCTACAACAAGTGGTTGGGCGCACGGTGGATCGGATTGAATGTTTCGATATTAGCCATACCATGGGCGAGGCGACCATTGCTTCGTGTGTGGTGTTTGACCAAGGCGGTGCACGTAAGCGCGATTATCGACAATTTTCCATTCAAGATATTCAAGCTGGAGATGACTATGCCGCCATGCGACAAGCGCTGACGCGGCGTTATAAAAAAGCCATGCTGCCCGATTTACTGCTGATTGATGGCGGAAAAGGGCAATTGCATATGGCCATGCAAGTCATGCAAGACCTTGGTTTGGATGCATTTATGATTGGCGTGTCTAAAGGCGAGGGACGTAAACCGGGTTTAGAAACCTTACATTTTACCGATGGCACTAAAATTCAATTGGCAGAAGACCACAAAGCGTTGCATTTAATTCAGCAGGTTCGCGATGAAGCGCATCGCTTTGCCATTACCCGTCATCGCGCTAAACGCGATAAGCGCCGTGCGGGGTCAGTATTGGAGGTAATTCCGGGGCTAGGGCCGAAACGTCGCCGTGATTTACTTACCCATTTTGGCGGTATTCAAGGAGTGTTGAATGCCTCCGAAAAAGAATTAACATTTGTGCCGGGTTTAGGCGAGGTAATGGCACGCACCATCTATAAAATTCTGCATGAATAATCAATCTAAAGAATGATGCAGATTACACTTTGTCGCCAGATAGACGTGCTAAAGTAATTTCACATAATTGGGTGGTGGGTTTGTCGGTGGAGACAAAGATGATGCATATGAGTCACAAAAAATTACCTTTTCTGTTCGTGCTCTTCTGCAATTTATTGTTAGCGGCATGTGCAAGTGGCAATCATGCCATGTTCGGCAATACGCCGATGAAACTCGAATATTCTGAATTGCAGCAGAATACCGCCAATTTATTTTATACCAACGCGGTTCAAAGCTTCGGCGTTGGGGTAGTGCGAGAACAATTGGCACAGGCAGATCAGCAATTACAGCCTTGGACGCAAGCCATGTTGCAGATGCAAGCACAGTACCGTGGTCGAGATTTGGTAGAAAAACAGCGCAACACTATTAAATATTATGAAGTGATTGATGCACGGACTCAGGTGAAAATTATTTATGTTTTTAGCACCAATGCAAACAATGATGCGGTGTTAATGAAGTTTATAAAAATGAATCCAAATGATGAAGTCACCGATGAATTGATCAAAAATTTAGACCAATTTAAGGTGTTTTAATGCGGTTATTGCAGCGTTAAAAACATCGCTACTACTAATGCTGGTCGACACTTTCACGCATTTCGTATACAGTTGCGGAAGATTTCTTTTAAAAAAATATGGTGAATTCACATGCAGCATGTGAAGGCAGGAGAAAACGGGCGGTGTCTATGGTAGCAGGGCGAATCCTGAATATTCCCAATATTTTAACCATTGCACGAATTATTTTAATTCCTGTGTTCTTAATCATTGTGTATTGGCCGCCGGCAATTGGTGTCGGTGGGCATGAAGGCAGTGTATTTCGTCATGTGTTATTAACGTCTATTTTTATTTTAGCCGCCGTAACCGATTGGTTAGATGGTTATTTGGCACGTGCATTGAATCAAACCTCTGCCTTTGGGCGTTTTTTAGATCCGGTTGCCGATAAATTAATGGTTGCCGCAGCGTTAGTGGTGTTGGTGCAGTGGAAGCCGACCATTACCATGGCCTTTGCCGCAATTGTGATTATCTCAAGAGAAATTACCGTATCTGCTTTACGTGAGTGGATGGCCGAGCTCGGTGCGCGCACCAATGTGGCAGTATCTACGGTTGGTAAGTATAAAACCGCGTTTCAAATGGTCGCAATTAGTGTGTTTTTATTGAATTGGCAACCGCTTGAGGCTTTGGCCTATATTTTGTTATATACCGCCGTGATTTTAACCTTGTGGTCGATGTTTATTTATTTACGTGCGGCTTGGCCTTATTTGAAACAGCCCTAATAAAAAACCAGCCGCGGCTGGTTTTTTTATGTTTGCTGAATCAGTCAACTTGATTAATCAATTGTTCAATGGCATCGGCTTTATGCGCTGTTGCTGAATTGCCTAATTTCGGTGGTTTTTGACTTGATGGCAGGAGCACTTCTTCTTCTCCCGGTAAATCATCGAAGTCCTGCTCGTGTTTACGCACCGGTGCCACAGGCGCAGGACGGAAGGCTGGATGTGCTAACGGTGGTGTAATGCGGTTTTCTTGCACATCGACTTGGCTTGCATTTTGATTATGCAAGGTCGGTGCTTTGGCATCTTTATCTAAGCTCACCCATGCCGATGGTGTTCCAGCCAAGGCCTTGCCCATAAAATTAATCCATAGCGGTAAAGCGGCAACACCACCATATTCTCGTCTTCCCAATGTCGAGGGTTGATCGAAACCAACCCAGGTAATGGTGACCAATTTACCGTTAAAGCCTGCAAACCACGCATCTTTGGCATCGTTGGTGGTGCCGGTTTTACCGCCTAAATCATCACGGCCAATTTTTAAGGCTGCGCGTCCTGTTCCGACCTGAATCACATCGTGCAGAATATTCGCCATATCGTAAGCCGAACTCGATTTAATAATCCGTTGTGCTTGACGATAATCGCTCTTATTTAAATTCGGTTTTGGTGTGGCTATTTGCGCTGCATTTACATGCTGATGAAAGGCTTCATCATCTGGCGTGTTGCTTGTATTGCTGCCTTGAGCCTGATTTTCTGTAATACATGAAATGCAGGCATATTCGGGATTGGCCTTGTAAACCACTTTGCCATACGCATCTTCAATATGGTCAATAAAATAAGGCTCGACACGGTAGCCGCCATTGGCAAATGTGGCATAGCCCGTTGCCATTTGTAACGGAAGGACTTGCGGTGTGCCGAGTGCAATGGTGAAGTTGTTGGGAATGCGATTTTCTTGTAAACCAAAATCCATCAGTAATTGACGGGCACGTTCAACCCCAACACTTTGCAGCAAGCGCACAGACACGGTATTTCGAGATAAATACAATGCGCGGCGCAATGGAATTTCACCTAAATAGCGACCATCGGAGTTTTTGGGCGACCACTTACCAATGGTAATCGGGCTATCATCCACAATGGTGTAGGGCGTCATGCCACGTTCGAGTGCCAAGGCATAGATAAAGGGTTTAATGGTTGAACCTGGTTGTCTCCAACCTTGTAACGCACGGTTAAAGGTCGATTGATAATAGCTATAGCCACCGACCACTGCTTCAATGGCACCATTGTTTGGATTTAAGGCAATTAATTGTCCTTGCGCTTTGGGAATTTGCACCAAAGACCACGAAGTTTTTTCTTCATTTGGTCGCAAACGAATAATATCGTCTACTTTTACAATTTGTGCCGCGCGTGATGGTGCAGGGCCAACACTATTGGCATTGCGATAAGGACTGGCCCATGCCATGCCCGACCACGGTACGGTCACGGTTGTGCCATTCGCAAATTCAGCTTCAAACGTGTTTTGTGAAACTTTAATCACTTTGGCAGGGTAGGTGTTGGCAAATGCGCTAAATTGGCTGAGTGGTTTATCATGCGCTTCAGGGCCGCGCCAACCGTGACGACGATCATAAGCTTCTAAACCTGACTGAACCGATTCTTCTGCATAGGCCTGACGTTTACTATCAATTGTGGTGTAAATTTTTAAACCAGAGTCGACCGCTTGTGGGCCGAATTTTTCTACAATTTCGGCACGAACCATTTCGCCAATATAGGGGAAACGATTATTTACGCCGCGCTCTGGCATGTTCAAATTTAATGGTTCAGCCACCGCAGCTTGGTATTCTGCTTGACGAATAAAGCCAAGTTGTAACATACGCCCTAAAATCCAGTTACGGCGTTCGAGCGCGCGTTCGGGATTCACCACAGGATTGTATTTTGAAGGCGCCTTAGGTAAACCTGCAATCATTGCCATTTGAGCAATACTGAGCTCGTTTAAATTTTTGTTGTAGTAAATTTTTGCCGCAGCAGCAATGCCGTAGGCATTTTTACCCAGAAAAATTTTATTCACATACAGCGTTAAAATATCTTGTTTGCTTAAATTTTCTTCAATTTTTCGCGCCAAGAAAATTTCTGTCAGTTTTCTTTTTAAGGTACGTTCTGGGCTTAAATAATAGTTTTTTGCCACCTGCATGGTAATTGTAGAACCACCCGTTTGTACATCTGAGCCGGTAATGCTCTCACTTAACGCACGTCCTAACCCTTTAAAGCTAATGCCGCTATGTTCAAAAAACGAAGAATCTTCTGCGGCCAAAAAGGCTTGGATAAAATGCGCTGGAATTTGATTGTATTCGACCGGAACAGACAGCTTGCCGCCATACTCACCAATGAGTTGTTGATCCGCAGTATAGATTTGAATGGGTTTCAACAAAGGTGCTTTCTTTAAACTGCTCATTTCAGGCAAAGACGGGGCAATGTACAAGTACATGCCGTAGAAGCCCATTGGAATGAGAGTCAGAATTATCAGGACAAACAAAAAAATTGGATGAATTCGACCCGAACAAGATAGCTTTTTCATAACAAGTGATATTTAATACGCAGTGGGGTGACCGAGGGTGAGTATAGCGTAGAAAAACTGGGTTCAGGGGATAAACTACATATTCTATGAACAAGCGCTATAAATTCTTGGAATATATGATGCATATCGCTGTTGGATATAAATAATAACAGGAAGAACATATCGTGTTTGGGGTCTATCGTAAACCTAAAAAAGGGTTAATCGGGGTTGATATTAGTTCGACTTCGGTAAAAGTGCTTGAACTCTCTTTCAAGAATGATCGCTATTGTGTGGAAAGCTACGCACTTGTGCCTTTGGTCGAAGGTGCTGTGGTTGAAAAAAATATTGTCAATCCAGAAGCTGTTGCAGAAGCCATTGAGCAGGCGCTTGAAGTTGGAAATCCTTCAACCATTACCGCCGCCTTTGCTGTGCCAACATCGACGGTGATTCATAAAATCATCGAGATGGATGCCGACATGAACGACGATGAACGAGAAGTTCAAATTCGTCTGGATGCCGAGCAATATATTCCATTTGCTTTAGATGATGTCAGTTTAGATTTCGAGGTTCTTGATGAACCTACTGGCCGTTCTGGTCGAGTCAATGTTTTGCTTGCAGCAACACGCACCGAAAATGTCGAAAGCCGTAATGACACCTTAATTTATGCGGGTTTAGTGCCGACCATTGCAGATGTCGAAAGCTATGCAATGGAACGTGCGTTAACTGTATTTGCCGACACTTTGCCTATGGGCGCAAAAATTGTGGCTTTGCTCGATATTGGGCATAGCATGACCACATTGTCAGTGATGCAAGAGGGTAAAATTGTGTATACCCGAGAGCATGTCTTTGGGGGCAGACAACTGACACAAGATATTCAACAACGCTATGGCATGTCTTATGCCGATGCAGGGCGTTCTAAGAAAGATCGCAGCTTACCAGATGACTACGACACCGAAGTGTTGTTGCCATTTATGGATAGCGTTGCTCAACAAGCGCAACGGTCATTGCAGCTCTTTTTCTCCTCTTCGCAATTTAACGATATCGACCACATTTTATTGGCCGGTGGTACAGCCAACCTTCCGGGGCTGGCCAAACTACTTCAGCAGTCGTTGGGGTATCGCGTTACGGTGGCCAATCCGTTCTTACAAATGGGCTTTTCACCACAGATCAATATTAAAAAAATTGAAGATGATGCTTCATCATTAATGGTTGCGTGCGGTTTGGCGTTAAGGAGTTTTGATTAATGGCTAAAATTAATTTACTGCCTTGGCGTGAAGAACGAAAAGAACAGCGCAAAAAGAAATTTATTTTTATTTCAATTTTGGCGGCGGTATTCGGTGTTGTGTTGGTGTTTGCTGCGTGGAGTTTCTTCGAGCAAAAATTAAATGACCAACAGCATGCCAATCAAGTGATTACCGAAAGTAATCAGCAGCTAGACCAAAAGTTGCAAGCATTAAATGGTTTGCAAGAACAGCGCAATGCCATTATCGACCGTATGAAGTTGATTCAAGGCCTACAAGCGCAAAGACCAGTCACAGTGCGATTGGTTGATGAATTGGTTCGTGTGATTCCAGACCATTTGTATTTAACCAAAGTGGTTCGTCAGGGCGATCAGTTTAGTATTGAAGGCAAGGCTGAAAGCCCGAATGTGGTGGCCGAATTTATGCGTAAATTGGGTGCATCGCCGTGGTATCGCAATGTGTTTATGAGCTCGTTTGTTGCCGCGGATGATAAAACCAATGCCCAACCAAGTTCAGTGGTGCCGCGTGTAGAAGAAGGCTATGGAAACTTTGTGGTGACTGCCGATTTGGGTCAAATCGCCCAAAGTAACAACGCACAAGAAGCAGCTGAACCACAAGGGGCGCAACCATGAGTAAACAGCAATTTGACGATTTAAATGATGGCGCCGAAACAGCGGCAAAGAAAAAGCTGTCGTTAGATAAATTTATTCAGCAATTTAACTCACTCGACCCAAGCAATTATGGCGGTTGGCCGATTGCGGTGAAAGTGACATGTTGGTTTTTTATTAGCTTGATGGTGTGCTTCTTAGGATATTTTGTCCTGATTAGCAGCCAGCTAGATGCCATTTCAACTGCGCAAGCGCAAGAAACCAATTTATTGAACGATTATCGGGATAAAGAATCTAAATTACGCAATTTAGAGCAATACAAAAAACAATTGGTGGTGATGCAGCAGAACTTTACTCAGCAATTACAGCAACTTCCAAAAGAGTCTGAAATTCCAGGTTTGGTTGAAGATATCAATATTACTGGGGTGAAGTCGGGCTTAAAATTTAAAAATATTAGCCTAGACCGAGAAGTCCGCCACGATTTCTTTGTTGAACAACCGATTTTAATTGAAGCTTCGGGTGACTATCATTCATTTGGTCAATTTACCAGTGGTTTGGCGGCATTGCCACGAATTGTGACGTTGCATGACTTCAGCATTACGGCCAATCAAGCCAACGACAAAAAGTCTGATATTCCTGTAATTACCTACACCATGAAGGCTAAGACCTATCGTTATTTAGGCGAAGGCTCGGCGCAAGAGAATCCTCAAGCATCGGATGATGGTGCAAATAATGGTGCAGCAGCAACGTCTGAGCAAAAGGGAGCATAGCAGATGAATTCTAAGTCTTTAAGCCTACTTGCTTTAAGTTGTGTGATGCTGGCAGGTTGTAGTTCTCGAATGGACGATGTCAACCAACAAATGGCGAGCATTCGTAGCCAGCCCCCATTACCGATTGAACCTGCACCCACCTTTGATGCCGTGCCAGTATTTAACTATTCTGCGCAAAATATCAGAAGTCCTTTCCTGCAAAGTTCACTATATACCGAATTAAAAGTGATGGCAGGCAAACGTGTTTATCCAGACCTGTCTAGACAGCAGCAGCCACTGGAAAGTTATGCGCTTGAAACATTAAGTATGAAAGGCAGCATGAAAGATATACACGGAAATATTGTGGCATTAATTCAAACACCTGATGGTGATATTAGTCGCGTACAGGTTGGAAATTATATGGGGCTGAATCAAGGGCGAATTACCAAAATTACAGCAACTGCAATTGAATTGGTTGAAATCATTTCAGATGGACATGATGGTTATGTTGAGCGACCTAGAAGTCTTGTATTGATTGGGCCGGCATCATAAGTTTGGGGAAATAATAATGAAAGATTCTGTTGAGAAATTAGGTTTTGGGAAGAGCATCATGAGTCCGTTTATTCGTCAATTTGCATTAACTACAATGGCGATGGCTGTTTTTCAAGTGGCCCATGCTGATGTTGCAATTACCAATATCATCCCGTTACAAGTACCTGGGCAAGGTACAGAAATTCGTGTCATGTTTAATGGCTTACCACCACAGCCACAAGCGTATCAGTTAGAACAGCCGTCTCGCTTGGTTTTAGACTTTAATAAAGCCACGCAAAACTTAAAGCAAAGCACGATTCCTGTGGCAACAGCCGAAGCAAAATCGGTCGATTTAAGCTCGGATGCAACACGTTCACGCTTAACTGTTAATTTAGCCAATGCAGGTGCATTTACCACGCGCATCGAAGGCAACACTTTTATTTTAAAAGTCAATTCAGCGACTTCGACGTCGGCCAATCAAGCCACCAAGGTTGCGGCTCAAGCGCAGCAAGGCATCAATAAAATTGATTTTCAGCGCGGCAACAAAGGCGAAGGCCAAGTGGTTGTGAACTTAAATGACCCCAATATGCCAGTTGATGTAAAACAACAAGGCAATAAAATCTTGGTGCGTTTTTTAGGCAATAAAATTCCTGCGAACCTAATTAAGCGTTTGAATGTGAATGACTTTGCAACGCCTGTGTCTTCAGTTGAAGCTTATAATGATGGCCGTAATGGTGTAATTAGCGTTAATGCCAATGGTAGTTTTGACTACATGGCGTATCAGGCTGAAAAATCCTTAACCATTAGTGTGGCGAAAAAAGAAGAGACTACTGCCAATAATGCAGCGCATGCCGCTCGTGCTTATACCGGCAAAAAAATCTCTCTCGATTTTCAGGATATTGAAGTCCGCCGTGTTCTGCAATTATTGGCGGACTTTACGGGGATGAACATTGTTGCCTCAGATACCGTGCAAGGCAACATTACCCTACGTTTAAAAGATGTACCTTGGGATCAAGCCCTTGATATCATCATGAAAACCAAAGGTTTAGATAAGCGAAAAAATGGCAATGTGATTTGGGTTGCACCCGTGACCGAATTGCTGAAATCTGAAGAAGATGAAGCCAAAGCCTACTCACAAAGCGTAAAACTTGCACCATTACAAACCGAAACTATGCAGCTAAACTATGTCAAAGCTGCAGATGTGAAAAAGATGATTGATGATGCGGCAAGTAAAGCTAGCAATGGCAGCAACAATACTTCAGATGAAGGCATGCGTTCATTGATGAGTAGCCGCGGTTCAATTGTGATTGATAATCGCACCAATACGGTCATTATTAATGATACCGCCGCTAAAATTGAGCAGCTCAAAGGCATTATTAGCCAAATTGATTTGCCTGTGAAGCAAGTGATGATTGAGGCGCGTATTGTGCGAACGCAAATCGATTTATCGCATGAATTGGGTGTGAAATGGGGGTTGACCAAGCCAACCAATGCTTCAAGTTGGGATCAGGGTAAATACACCAGTTCTGGGAGCTTGGGTGTCGACTTAGGTGCTTCAACATCATATGGCACCTTGTCTTTAGGCTTGTTGCGACTCGGCTCTAGCATTTTAGATTTACAACTTGCAGCATCACAAAGTGATGGCAAAAGTGAAGTTTTATCTACACCTAAAGTCATGACTGGAGATAAACAAGAAGCATTAATTCGCTCGGGGATGAAAATTCCATATTCAAGCTCAAGTGCGAACACAGGAACCACCACCACATTCCAAGAAGCTGTGTTGGAGTTGAAAGTTGTACCGAGCATTACCCCAGACAATAAAGTGCAAATGAAGCTAGATATCTCAAAAGATACCTTAGGTTCTGAATTAACTGATGCGGGTTATGCAATTAACGTTAACAAACTGCAAACCAATGTGCTTGTTGCGGATGGTGAAACCATTGTTTTAGGTGGCTTATATGAAGATGAAGTGACCAATTCTGTGAAAAAAGTACCCGTGCTTGGTGATATTCCAGTGCTTGGTAATTTATTTAAGAACTCGCAAAGAAGCGACTCTAAGCGTGAGCTATTAATCTTTATTACACCTCGAATAATTGATGACACGGTTTCGAGAAATCATTAAGATAAAATGGTTGCGCGAATAGAATAGGTGGCTCTTGCCAAATAAAGCATTAATCCCCCTACCAAATATTTATTTGGTGGGGCCTATGGGGGCTGGGAAAACGACTGTAGGTCGACATCTTGCTGAATTATTAGAGCGAGAGTTTATCGATAGCGATCATGAAATTGAACGCAAAACTGGTGCGTCTATTCCATGGATTTTTGAAAAAGAAGGTGAAAGTGGCTTTCGCCAACGCGAGCGAATGGTCATTGATGAACTAACTCAGCGCCCAAATCTAGTTTTGGCCACCGGTGGTGGTGTCGTTACGCAATTCGCCAATCGACAAGCATTACAACAACGTGGCATTGTGATTTATTTATATGCGCCTGTAGAAATCCAACTGCAGCGTACCTATCGCGATAAAAATCGTCCTCTTTTACAGGTTGAAAATCCTGAAAAACGTTTGCAAGATTTGCTTGCAATGCGTGATCCGCTATACCGAGAAATTGCACACCATATTATCGATACCCATCAAGGTGCTGCCCGAGAGTTGGCACATAAAATCTTGAGGGACATTTCGGGCTATTCTCTTCACCGTTAATTTATTCATGGGTTAGGTCATGCAAACTTTATATGTTGAATTAGGCGATCGCCGTTACCCTATTTTTATTGGTAGTCAGTTAGATCCTGAACAGTTGCTTGGCACGTATATTCCTGCAAAGCAAGTCATGATTGTCACCAACGATACAGTTGCGCCACTGTATTTAGCACGTTACACCCAAGCATTGCAGCAATTGGGAAAAACCGTTGCGCACTGTATTTTGCCCGATGGCGAAAAATATAAAAATATCGAGCATTTGAATCTGATCTTTGATGCCTTATTAAGCGCAGGATTTAACCGTGATTGTACGGTATTGGCATTGGGTGGCGGTGTGATTGGCGATATGGCCGGATTTGCCGCCGCGAGTTTCCAGCGCGGGGTTTATTTTGTCCAAGTTCCGACCACGTTGTTGTCACAAGTTGACTCAAGTGTAGGTGGAAAAACTGGAATTAATCATCCGCTTGGCAAAAATATGATTGGTGCGTTTAAGCAGCCACAAGCCGTATTGGCTGACATGGCACAATTAAGCACATTGCCACCACGCGAGCTATCGGCAGGGTTGGCTGAAATTATTAAATATGCCTTGCTTGGCGATGTGGACTTTTTAGCGTGGCTGGAACAACATATTGAACAGCTATTGGCGGGCGATGAAGCCTTACTGGCTGAAGCAGTATATCGTTCGTGTGCACATAAGGCGCGTATTGTCGCCAATGATGAAAAAGAACAAGGTGAGCGTGCATTACTCAATTTAGGCCATACTTTCGGACATGCGATTGAATCTTTCTTGGGTTATGGTGTTTGGTTGCATGGCGAAGCTGTGGCTACGGGAATGGTCATGGCTGCCGATTTATCTTACCGTATGGGATGGATTGATGCGGATGATTTAGCGCGTACAAAAAATATCATACAACGTGCGGGTTTACCGATAGCATGTCCACAGATCCCACTCGAGCAATTTCTAGAATATATGGCGCATGATAAAAAAGTTCTGAATGGACAATTGCGTTTGGTACTCTTAAAACGTCTTGGGCAAGCGGTGATTACTCGAGATTTTGATGTAGAACAGATGAAACATGCCATATTGGCAAATCAACAAGGTGCATAACGAACATGCGAAATCAAACCAAGACTAAATTTCAACAGTGGTTGCTTTTAACTGTGGGAATCATTAGTTTGTTTTTCGCATGGGTTTTTTGGCTAATTACCGATATTCGTCCATTAAAAAATCAAGATGATGCGGTGGAACAAAATACGCAGCCGCAATTTCAAGTCGAGCAAGTGACGGCAACTCCAAATTTAGGGGTAATGACAGATGAGGTTCGTCCTTTGCAGCAAACCACACGTGTTGTGGTGGCGGGCAACCATGGGCACGAGTTTCGTGGTACAAAATTTATATTGGCCAACCAAGACCGCTATAGCATTGAATTGATTCAGGTTACTAAAGAAGACATTATTCGCAATTTCTTGGCACAACACGCCAACCACAATGCCTTTATGTATTTTCGATTGGCGCAGCCCAATCAGCCAGAGCATTACGTGTTAAATTACGGCTTGTTTAGTAGTCGCCAAGCGGCTGAAAATCAATTGCACCAACTCGATCTTTCTTTGCCGGTATCTGTACGGCCAAAAGTCGTGGCTTTAAAAGAATATCTGTCTTCTGTGAATGATATCGGCATGGATGAAAAAGACACTCAATCGGTTTATGCGGTGAATTTAAAAGCAGTGCCTGTGGCTGCTTTACCACCAGCTCCTACAGCGCCTGAACCAACAGCAGTGACGGCACAACCGCCAAAGACTAGCGCCACCACATCTACAACAATCACCCAAAAAGATGCAGCAGGCAATGTGGTAAAACAAGAGCAAACACATTCCAATGTTTCACATGCAGCATCCAATCCAGCACTAAAAACGCCTTAATTTAGGGCATTATGCCGTTAAGCTTGCATCTGCAGTGGATATAAAATGTGCTAAAAAAAAGCAAAAAATCGGCGAACAGTTTATTTTTGATCTAATTTGGTGCAAATTTCGCTATCAAAGAGAGGTTTTCCTGGTTCGTATTTTGTGAATTTCCTTGCAATATCAATGCTTGTGTAGGTTTTTTGTTAATTGGCATATTTTTTGCTTTATTAGTGCATGAGTTGAGTTCTTCTGTGCGTTTTGACGCTAAATGATTCAATGTGGATGCAAAACAACAGATGTGTTTGCTATAAAAAAGTGCATTAATTTCCTCATCTATTTTTACAAAGTGTATGCAAGTGTAGGGTTTTCGGTCTATTCTTGAGGAGAGGTAACGGCTTAATGTGCGGGTTTGTAGATAACCAAATGTTAATTGCCAAAGGACGTTATGAAAGTGTGATGCTCAAACGAGCAATGTAAAAGAAGGGTACGCTATGCACATGCCATCGCCAAATACGGTAGCTCCCGCTCAAGGTTTATATCAACCTGATGAGTTTAAAGATAACTGTGGTTTTGGGTTAATTGCCCACATGCAAGGGGATGCCAGTCATCATCTTGTGCAAACCGCCATGCACAGCTTAAGTTGCATGACGCATCGCGGTGGAATCGCTGCAGATGGTAAGACCGGAGACGGTTGCGGTTTATTATTAGCCATGCCAAAAGCCTTTTTCCGCGAAGAAGCAAAAAGACTCAGTGATATTACCTTAAGCGAAATTTTTGCTGTCGGTACCGTTTTTTTAAACCTTGATCCTGCCATTGCTCAACATTCAAAAAATATTTTAACCAAAGAGTTAGAAGCCCAAGGCCTAAGAGTGATTGCGTGGCGTGTTGTGCCAACCAATAACGCTGTTTTAGGTGAAATTGCTTTACAATCGTTACCTGCCTTTGAGCAAGTTTTTGTGAACTGCCCAATGGGTGTTTCAGAAGTTGAATTTAACCGTAAATTATTTTTGGCGCGTCGTCGTGCAGAACAACAACTTAAAAATGATGCGTCGTTTTACGTTACCACTTTATGTTCAACGGTCATTAGCTATAAAGGCTTAATGATGCCTGCGGCGATTGCCGACTTTTACACCGACCTTGCCGATGAACGTTTGGCCTCGCATATTGTGGTCTTCCATCAGCGTTTTTCGACCAACACGTTACCGCGTTGGCCTTTGGCGCAGCCATTCCGTTACTTAGCGCACAATGGTGAAATTAACACCATTACAGCGAACCGTAACTGGGCCATGTCGCGTACCTCAAAATTTGAAAACCCATTGCTACCAGGTTTAACCGAGTTAACACCTTTGGTGAATCGTACCGGTTCAGATTCATCTAGTTTAGACAATATGCTAGAGATTCTTGTTGGTGGTGGTATGGATTTCTTCCGTGCACTGCGTATGCTTGTGCCACCAGCGTGGCAAAACGTAGAAACCTTAGATACAGACTTGCGCGCATTCTATGAGTTTAACTCGAAGCACATGGAAGCATGGGATGGTCCTGCGGGTCTGGTGATTCAAGATGGTCGTCATGCCATTTGTATGCTTGACCGTAACGGTTTACGTCCTGCACGTTGGGTAATCACTAAAAACAACTACATTACCTTAGCTTCTGAAATTGGGGTTTGGGACTACAAACCTGAAGATGTGATTTCTAAAGGCCGTGTTGGGCCAGGGCAAATGCTCGTGGTCGATACCTTTACGGGTAAAGTGCTCGACACGCAAGATGTAAACAACCATTTGAAAAAAATGCGTCCATATCGTCAATGGTTACGTGAAAATTCAGTGCGTCTACAAGGTAGCCCTGAATTAGAAGAACATTTAATTGACCAAGGCTTAAAAGGTGATCACTTAAAAGCTGCGCAAAAAATGTTTAACGTGACCTTTGAAGAGCGCGATCAAATTTTGCGCCCAATTGCAGAAAGTGGCCAAGAAGCAGTGGGTTCAATGGGTGATGATACGCCAATGGCTGTATTGTCGCGTCAGGTGCGTAATGTTGCCGACTACTTCCGCCAACAATTTGCACAGGTGACCAATCCACCAATCGACCCATTACGTGAGTCGATCGTGATGTCGCTTGAAACCTGTATGGGACGTGAGCAAAACGTATTTGAACAAAGCGCAGAACATGCCGATCGTTTGATTATTTCAAGCCCGGTGCTGTCAAATTCCAAAATGCATCAAATTCGTACTTTGGGACGTAAAGGCTATGAAATTGCCGATATCGATTTAAATTACCCAGAAGCGGAAGGTTTGCAAGCAGCGATTCACCGTATTTGCGAAGAATCGGCTCAGGCGATTCGCGATGGCAAAACCTTATTGGTAATTTCCGATAAAAAAATTCGTGAAGGTTATTTGCCTGCCAGCGCAATTTTGGCAACCGGTGCCATTCATCACCATTTAATGCAAGTGGGCTTACGTGCCGATGCCAACATTATTGTTGAAACCGCACTTGCGCGTGACCCGCATCAATTTGCGGTTATTTTAGGTTTTGGTGCAACTGCAATTTATCCTTACCTTGCCTATGACGTGATTAATGACTTGATTGCCAAAGGCGAGTTATTGGGTGACCCAATTCATGCACAAGCCAATTTCCGTAAAGGCATTGAAAAAGGCTTACTTAAAGTCTTGTCTAAAATGGGAATTTCAACGGTTGCATCCTACCGTGGTGGCCAGTTATTTGAAGCGATTGGTTTATCTAGCGAAGTGGTGGATAAATGCTTCTTAGGTGTTCCAAGTCGTATTCAAGGGGCAACTTTTGACGATTTAGAGCAAGACCAAAAACAACTGGCCGATTTGGCATGGAAAAATCGTAAGCCGATTGATCAGGGCGGCATGCTTAAATTCGTATTCGGTAAGGAATATCACGCCTTCAACCCAGATGTGATTAATGCGCTGCATAAGTCGGTGCGTTCAGGCGATTATGCTGACTTTAAAGAATATGCAGAATTGGTGAATGCGCGTCCAATTGCGACCATTCGCGATTTATTTAAGTTAAAAACAGAAAATTCGATTGCTTTAGATCAAGTCGAAGCCATTGAAGAGATCTTGCCGCGTTTTGACTCGGCTGGCATGTCGATTGGTGCATTGTCGCCAGAAGCACACGAAGCGATTGCCACAGCTATGAACACCATGGGCGGACGTTCAAACTCGGGTGAAGGTGGTGAAGACCCTGCGCGTTATGGCACCATTCGCAACTCGAAAATTAAACAAATTGCTTCGGGGCGTTTTGGGGTAACACCGGCGTACTTAACTTCAGCCGAAGTGCTTCAAATTAAAGTGGCGCAAGGTGCAAAACCGGGTGAAGGCGGTCAGTTACCGGGCGGTAAAGTGAACAGCTTAATTGCACGCTTACGTTATGCGGTACCGGGTGTGACTTTAATTTCACCACCACCACACCACGATATTTATTCGATTGAAGATTTATCGCAGCTGATTTTCGACTTAAAACAAGTCAATCCACAAGCCATGGTGTCAGTCAAATTGGTGTCTGAACCGGGCGTGGGTACCATTGCTGCCGGTGTGGCCAAAGCCTATGCCGACTTTATTACCATTTCAGGCTATGACGGTGGTACTGCAGCGTCGCCGTTATCGTCTATTCACCATGCCGGTTCGCCGTGGGAGTTGGGTTTAAGTGAAGCACATCAAGCGTTACGTGTGAATGACTTGCGTGGCAAAGTGCGTGTACAAACCGATGGTGGTTTGAAAACTGGTTTAGACGTGGTGAAAGCGGCCATTTTAGGTGCAGAAAGTTTTGGTTTTGGTTCAACACCAATGATTGCGTTGGGTTGTAAATATTTACGTATTTGCCACTTAAACAACTGTGCAACCGGTGTTGCAACACAGCAAGATAAACTACGCGAAGACCATTACATTGGCGAGCCAGAAATGCTCATCAACTTCTTCCGCTTTATTGCAGAAGAAACCCGTGAATGGTTGGCAGCGCTTGGTGTGGCAAGCTTAAAAGACTTAATTGGTCGTGTCGATTTACTCGAAGTTTTACCGGGTGAAACTGCAAAACATGCGCATTTAGATTTAAGCCCGCTATTACAGTCGCATCCTGCAGCCGAAGGCAAAGCACAATATTGCCAAGTACAAGGCAATGCACCGTTTGATAAAGGCGAACTTGCCGAGCAAATGATTGCCGATATGCTGCCAAATATTGAAGCAGGTCAGGCGGGTGAATTCAGCTACAGCATTGGTAACTGTAACCGTTCGATCGGTGCGCGAATTTCAGGTGAAATTGCGCGTCGCCATGGTGACTTAAACATGGAAGCCAATCCATTAGTCGTGAATTTAAAGGGTACAGCGGGTCAATCTTTGGGTGTGTGGAATGCCGGTGGTCTGCACATTAAACTTGAAGGCGATGCCAACGACTATGTCGGTAAAGGCATGGCGGGTGGACGCATTTCAATTTTCCCACCTAAAGGTTCACCGTTCCAAACCCAAGAAACCGCCATTATTGGTAACACCTGTTTATACGGTGCAACGGGCGGTAAATTATTTGCAGCAGGAACAGCCGGCGAGCGTTTTGCAGTGCGTAACTCTGGCGCATTTGCAGTCATTGAAGGCGCAGGCGACCATTGTTGTGAATATATGACTGGCGGGATTGTGACGGTGCTCGGTAAAGTCGGTCATAACTTCGGTGCAGGGATGACTGGTGGATTTGCTTATGTACTTGATTTAGACAATAGCTTTGTGGATTATTACAACCACGAGCTGATTGACTTAACCCGTATTTCGACTGAGTCAATGGAAGATCATCAAGAGTTCTTATTGCGTATTCTAGATGAACATATCAAAGAAACAGGAAGTGCTTGGGCCTACAAAATTCGCAATGAGTTTGACTTTTATAGCCGTAAATTCTGGCTGGTTAAACCAAAAGCTGCGAACTTGTTAACCTTGCTTAAAGCCACTCAAGCCGATCCACAGTAATTCAAGACTCAAGAAAATTGATAGGCAGGTATGGAGAACAGCGCATGTTCTTCATACTTACCCACGGAGAGAAACATGGCAGAACGCCTTAATAACGACTTTCAGTTTCTAGATGTAGCGCGCCAAGATCCAGAGAAAAAAGAAGTTCAAGTTCGTAAAACAGAGTTTGTTGAAATCTATAAACCGTTTACGGCAGATGTTGCAAAGAATCAAACCCATCGTTGTTTGGGATGTGGTAACCCGTATTGCGAATGGAAATGCCCGGTACATAACTACATTCCGAACTGGTTAAAACTCATTTCGGAAGGTCGTATTTTCCAAGCGGCAGAATTGTGCCATCAAACCAACACTTTACCTGAAGTGTGTGGTCGTGTTTGTCCGCAAGATCGTTTGTGTGAAGGCGCTTGTACCTTAAATGATGGTTTTGGTGCAGTGACCATTGGTAATGCTGAAAAATACATTAACGATACCGCTTTTGCTTTGGGCTGGCGTCCAGATATGTCGTCTGTGCAATGGACGGATAAAAAAGTGGCCATTATTGGTGCAGGCCCAGCTGGTTTAGGTTGTGCGGATATTTTGGTGCGTAATGGCGTTAAACCAGTTGTGTTCGACAAACGCCCAGAAATTGGGGGATTGCTCACCTTCGGTATTCCAGAATTTAAAATGGAAAAAGATGTAATGAAACGCCGCCGTGAAATTTTCCACGGCATGGGTGTTGAATTCCGTTTAAATACTGAAATTGGCACAGATGTTAGCATTGAAGAATTGCTTAATGAGTACGATGCCGTGTTTATGGGCATGGGCACTTACACCTATATGAAAGGCGGTTTCCCGGGCGAAGAACTCGATGGTGTGTACGATGCACTCGATTACTTAATTGCCAATGTAAACCGCTGCCAAGGTTGGGAAAAAGACCCAAGCGAATACATTAGCATGGAAGGTAAAAAGGTCATTGTTCTTGGTGGTGGTGATACGGCAATGGACTGTAACCGCACCGCGATTCGTCAAGGCGCGGCCGAAGTGAGTTGTGCGTATCGTCGTGACGAAGAAAACATGCCGGGTTCACGCCGTGAAGTCACCAATGCGCGTGAAGAAGGGGTGAACTTCTTATTTAATCGTCAACCTATTGAGGTTGTCGGTGAAAATGGCAAAGTGACTGGCATTAAAGTGGTGACTACACAATTAGGCGAGCCTGATAGTCGTGGTCGCCGTAGCCCAGAACCAATTCCAAATTCAGAAGAAATTTTACCTGCTGATGCGGTTCTATTGGCCTTTGGTTTCCGCCCAAGCCCATCGGATTGGTTTGCAGATGTAAATATTAATTTAGATGGTTCCGGTCGTGTTGTGGCAGCAGAGCAACAACTATTTAAGTTCCAAACGTCTAATCCAAAAATATTTGCAGGCGGCGACATGGTGCGCGGTTCAGACCTTGTAGTGACTGCAATTTGGGAAGGCCGTGAAGCAGCCGAAGGCATTTTAGATTACTTAAATGTTTAACGCGCAATTGCATTAAGCTAAAAAACGTCAAGTTGTCACTTGGCGTTTTTTTTGATAAATAAAATAACAAAGATGGGTTGAATTTTAATTACAATAAGCAAAACAGATTATAAAAAGAGGATTAAACATGAACTGGGCCAAAAAAAGCACGTTGGTTGTTATGCTAAGTAGCAGTTTATTATTGACCGGTTGTGGCTATAACACGTTGCAGGCCAAAGATGAAGCAGTCACTGCTGCGTGGTCTGACGTTGAAAACCAATATCAGCGCCGCGCCGATTTAGTGCCGAATTTGGTGAATGTGGTCAAAGGCTATGCCAAACATGAACAAACAGTTTTAACCGACGTAACCGAAGCGCGTTCAAATGTTGCTGGTTTAAAGGTTGATAAACAAGTACTAGAAGATCCAGCGTTATTTCAAAAATATCAACAAGCACAAGCACAGTTAACGGGGGCTTTATCGCGTTTAATTGCCGTGTCTGAAAATTATCCCGATTTAAAAGCCAACCAACAATTTTTAGACTTGCAAGCCCAACTTGAAGGCACAGAAAACCGCATTGCTGTGTCGCGTAACCGCTATATTGGCAGCGTACAAGACTATAACACCTACGTGCGTCAGTTCCCGCAAGTGGTGACCGCGAAAGTCATTGGCATGAAACCAAAAGCCAATTTTAGTGCCGATGCTGGCGCAGAAAAAGCCCCGAAAGTTTCGTTTGAATAAACACGGATCAGCACTAATGCAAGGCGATGCACTAGGTTTGAATCGGCGATTGTGGCTGCTTTTACTGGCGGTATTCTGCTTTGCGCCAGTCAGCTTCGTGTGGGCAGAAAATGCCACTGCTACGGCTGACGATTCTGACGCAGTGGTGGCAGCCAAAATCATCCAACCGATGACTGCGGCAACGCCTAAAAAAGCCGTAGCTGCCAGTGAACCTACGGCTTTAAATGTTGCTGATGATATGCAAGGGCAGACGACGCGTACACTGCCTAGTCTGAATCAACCCGTAATTGATCAGGCACATATTTTAACTGCCGCAGAGCAACAACAGTTAAGTCAAAAAATCCAAACGGTGTATCAGCAAGGTAAGGCGCAAATTGGCATTATTATTGTGCCTACCACCGGCCAAGAGGATATTTTTGATTACGCCATGCGCGTTGCAAACCAATGGAAATTGGGTTTAGCTAAGCAAGACAATGGCTTGCTTATTGCGGTGGTGGTGAATGATCATCGTATACAAATTCTAAATGGTTATGGTTTAGAGGGGATTTTACCAGACGCCATAACCAGTCGAATTATCCGTAATCAAATCACCCCGTATTTTAAACAAAATCAGTTTGCGCAAGGTTTAGATTCGGGGCTAAATGCCATTATAACGATTTTAAATCAAGACCCTGAAATTGCCAAACAAGCGGCAGAAAACTTAAAACGCCAACACGAACAAGCATTGGCAGAGCAACAAGCGCGAGAGCAAATGTGGTTGTATACCGCCATTATTTTGGTGGTGGGTGTGTTTGCTTCGTTTGTGGTGGGAAATCGGGTGAGTGCTGCAACCGCAAGCGTTGCTGCAACCACGGCTGGTTTGGTTAGCGGTGCAGGATTCCTAACCAGTTTGCTGCTTGGTGTGGCGGTCTTTTTCTTGCTGATTACCTCTTTGGCACAACTGATTTTACAGATGATTTTATCCGGTTCGGGGCGTGGCGGCGGTTCAGGCGGTGGCTTTGGTGGCGGAAGTGGCGGCTACGGTGGTGGTGGCGGTCGTTTTGGTGGTGGAGGTGCATCTGGCTCATGGTAAATATTATAGATCAAACCATTGTGGCAACAGTGAAGCTAACCCCGCAGCCTCAGCCCAGTTTTAAGCGTTGGCTTAAGCATTTTTGCTATGTGTCATCCAGCAAACGATACTTTAAGCAGCAAGATGAACAGGCAATTGCAACGGCCGTGCAACACGCCGAGCAAGGCCATGCCGGTGAAATTCAGGTGGTGATAGAGGGGCATATTCCTTGTGCAGTTGCTTACCAACAAAATACGCAACAGCGCGCGCAACATTTATTTGCAAGTTTGGGTGTATGGGACACGGCTGCCAATAGTGGTGTTTTGTTGTATTTAAATTTGTGCGAACGCCAAGTTGAAATTGTGGTCGACCGCGGTATTCATGCGTTGGTTATGCCAGAAGTATGGCAACAGATTTGCGACAATATGATTATATGCTTAAAACAAGCCGAATACCGCCAAGCGGTATTAATTGGGGTCGAGCAAATTGGTCAGCAATTACAACAGTTTTATTTGCAACAACAAAAAAATGATGACGATGAACTGCCGAATAGTCCAGTGTTGTTATAAGTTAAGGTGATAGTGAATGAAGATTAAAAAGCATGGGATCGGTTTAGATTTGTACTGTTATAAAATTTTAAGTTTAAATAAAAAAACGCATCAAATTTGATGCGTTTTGTAAAAAAGCAGAACTTTATATTATTAGCCTGATTTTTTAGTAGTAACAGCAGCGCCAAATGATTTTGGAAGTAAATCGGCGGCTACAGTACTGCCATTATTGTATAATTGGCCATTGTTTGCCATATCTGCAACAACAGTCAATTCTGAAACTTTAGATGATACGCCATCTTTATTAAATTTATACGTTAATGTACAGCCATTTTTATCTGTGTCTACAGCTGCATCTTTAGTTCCTGCTGTTGGAGTACCAGATATTACGAGAGCACCATATTTTCCATTAATAGTATTTTCGGTTGTTGTATCCGAAGTACATTTGTTATTTTGTAAATTTGTATTAATAACAGTTTTACCACCATCCATGAGTGTGAATGCTTCAGCTACTTGTGAGCGAGCAATATAATTTTGATATTGAGGAATCGCAATTGCTGCCAAAATACCAATAATTGCAACCACAATCATTAACTCAATAAGGGTAAAGCCCTTTTGTGCGTTCATAGTGTTTCTCCAATTTACGAACTATAGTTTTATGTATAATCTGTATTATACATTTATTTCTGAGTGTATCTTAGCACAAAGCATGCCAACTTTTAAAAGCTATAAAAAACATTGCTTTATATTTATCTTAGATTTTTACTGTTTCGCATTGTTACATTAAGTGTCAATAGGTGACAAAAAATGTCAGTTAGAAATAGACGAAATTTGTCAGTTGGTTGTAAATATTGAAAGAATTTTTTTGCTATAAAGTCGCTAAATGTTTTTATTGTTGGTATGCGCTTCTTATTCAATGAAAAAATGATCAATTTTTTTAAATTATCTCTAAGTTCAGTGCTTTTGTGTCTAATTTCGTGCTTGGTTTTGGAAGGATTAATCAATCGTTTGGACTTATCTAGGAAATTTAATTCACAAAAGATAAAACCCGAACCAAGGGTTCGGGTTTAATATCTTGAAAGGTACATCCATTTTATCCATATTGGGTCAAATCCGTGACACCATCAGCGTCATCCATGTTGAACACATCCGTTGTTCATATCCATTTGCTGATAAAGCTATATTAAAATTAAATTGGTTCTATCTATAGTCGCAAAAGACAATAACGCATGTAAGCTAAAGCGTACAATGCTGTTTTAAATTTAAACATAGCCGAATAAAGAACTAAAAAATGCTTTAAATTGTGTAAAAAATGAGTGATTGATCTATAAATGCAACAAAAACATGAAAATACCTTGCTTAATTTGCGGCCTCTATATACAATGCGCGCATCAACTAAGGTTGATAGTAAAGCTTACTTTACACCAGAAAGTAAGTGGTTGTTGCGGGATGGAGCAGTCTGGTAGCTCGTCGGGCTCATAACCCGAAGGTCGTTGGTTCAAATCCAGCTCCCGCTACCAAGTTTTATAGTAGTAGATGCATAAGTGGTATTAGCCCGTCTGGCTCAACACTTTATAAAAGCATCGAAGGTTGTTCGGTTTAAATTGAGCTACCGCTACCAATTCAATAAAGTATGCAAATTTATTGAAGTAAAAAACAAAATTTTGTAAGTAAAAGCATCTATATAAGATGCTTTTTTTTTCTGGAACTTTTAAAAGTTCTTTTGCTTTATTAAATTAAAAAGCCAAACTCAATTTGTCTCTCTTAAAGATGATGTATGCCTGACTTCATAGAAGTAAAAATATGAAGGACGATAACGATTAGAAAATAAACACTTAAAAATTTATCTTTTTTGCTACTTATATCCAGAATGAAATTGAATAGACATCCTATACGTCTACATCAAATATCATAGCTGTGAGTTTTAGCTAATGACGGCTGATCAAATTAAAACTAGCTGGGTAATGTGTTGTGTAAATCAGAAGTGAAGTGCACCTTTAGTTTTTAATCTTGATTGCTACGCGTTTAACAATTTTTTTGCCGCAAAAAATATCTGCAGGTGTACAATGCAATAACACCATAATTAAAGTTTAGATAAAATGATACTCGGTGAATTGTCTTATCCCTATT
This sequence comes from Acinetobacter sp. MD2(2019), assembly GCF_035615615.1. Taxonomy (NCBI): domain Bacteria; kingdom Pseudomonadati; phylum Pseudomonadota; class Gammaproteobacteria; order Moraxellales; family Moraxellaceae; genus Acinetobacter; species Acinetobacter sp. MD2(2019). The sequence continues at coordinate 35,794 of NZ_VTDU01000003.1, forward strand.
TAATAAAAAATACGTTAAACAATTTTAATAGTTATCGCAGCGTAATCACTTAGGACGCTACTTTTGTGGGCTAATGAGTGCAACTGTGTTACATCATCCCTATATTGCATCCCATACATGATTATTAAATTCAGTAAATTTTAAGATATAAGTGTTTGAATAAAAAGGTTTATTTTGGCCTGTAACATCTAATCTAAATTCTGTTAAAACGAGTCTATAAAGGATAGGTTTAATTATGTTTAATAAAATAACGAGTATTCTACTTGCTATTTTTTCAGTTGCACTTTTATACATGGGTATAAAGCTCGCACTGGTTGGCGGTAGTATTTTCTATTTTATCATTGCCATCGGATCACTACTTTGCGCTATTTTGCTGTTTTTAAATAAGCGCATTGCATTATCAATTTATGCAGTTCTCATGTGGATGACCCTGATATGGATCATTTGGGAAGTCGGTTTTGATAAGTGGCAGTGGATTCCTCGTGGAGATTTAATTGCGTTATTCGGTGCTTGGTTAGCACTACCTTGGGTTGTTAAACCACTGTATCAAGGACAGCGTAAATTCCATCCATTTTTAGGCACAACAGTTATTTTAATGATACTGCTTGTACTTGGGATGTTCTTTTACGATCCATTACCGAAACAGGGTGAGATCAACACCGCACGCGCACAGAGTACTGAACAAGGTACTGCTGATAATTGGTCGGCGTATGGTGGCACAACAGACGGTTTAAGATTTTCGCGTTTATCTCAGATTAATAAAGAGAATGTGAAAAATTTAGAAGTTGCATGGACATATCATACCGGCGACTTACGTAAAAATAATGATGCAAAAGAATATACGTTTGAAGCAACGCCATTAAAAGTAAATGGCATGCTGTACTTGTGTACACCGCACAATGAAGTTCATGCGCTGAATCCTGAAAATGGTCAGTTGAATTGGAAATATGTACCCACTAAAGATCGTTCATATTTACAACAACATCAAACCTGTCGTGGTGTGAGTTACTATGAAGATGTCGTACAAGCAACGAATAATTCAGCTAAACCAGAAACATCTGCTGTTTGTCCAAAACGAATTTTTAATGCCACAGCAGATTCAAAACTTGTTGCGTTAAATGCCGATACCGGCAAAGTTTGTAGTGATTTTGGTCAAAATGGTGTTATCGATTTAAGTGCAAATATGGGTAAAATCCGACCGCATGCGTTAATGCAAACGGCAGCGCCTTTGGTTGCAGGGAATTTAGTCATTTTGGGCAGTTCGGTAATGGACAATGGCTACGATCGTGGCAATCCATCGGGTGTGATTCGCGCTTATGATGTACACACTGGTCGTTTAGTCTGGAATTTTGACCCAGCCAATCCAAGCAAAACACAGCCTATCGCTGCAAATTCAAGCTATCCACAAGATACACCTGTTGCATGGGGTACATTAAGTGCCGATATTAAAAATGGCATTGTATATGTGCCGTTTGGAAATGCGTCACCCGATGAAATTGGGACTGCACGTGATGACCATAGCACCGCAGAGCAATTTAGAGATGCTTTAGTTGCACTGGATTTAAAAACAGGTGCATTAAAATGGCGTTTCCAAAGCTCTCATCATGACTTATGGGATCGTGATAATCCATCTCAGCCAAGTCTTGTTGATATTAATTATCAAGGTAAGCCGCAGCCTGTTGTAATTTTACCAACCAAAGTGGGTAATATTTTTGTCTTGAATCGTTTAAACGGACAGCCTGTTTATCCGATTCAAATGCAAAAAACATCTACCGAAGGTGGCATCACGGGTGAAAAATATGCAAGCAGCCAACCTGTGTCTGCTTTGAATTTTATTCCTGAGAAATTGACTGAAAAATCTATGTGGGGGATTACGCCATTTGACCAAATCCAATGTCGTATCGACTTTAAAGGATTGCGTTATGATGGTAATCCTTGGACACCGCCAACAGAAGCAGGGTCGCTTATTTTCCCTGGTAATATTGGTGTATTCAATTGGGGCTCTGTGGCGATTGATCCACAACGTCAATTGTTAGTGGCTTCACCTATTCGACTTGCATATAAGTACAACTTAATTAAACGCGATGCGCAAACAGAAAATACGCGTTTATTCACAAAAAATGGTGAACCTTATTGGAATGAAAACTTCCAAGGTAAATATGCAATTCATATTCAACAGTTTGCTTCATCGCTTGGCATCCCATGTATTACTCCGCCTTGGGGGCGTTTAGCGGGTGTTGATTTACAGACAGGTAAAACTGAATGGTTACGTCGTATTGGTAATACCAAAAACTTAAAAACCAGCTTCTTGCCGGGACGCTTCCCTATCGGATTTAACATGGGCATGGTTGCGCATGGTGGTCCGTTACTTACCGCAGGAGATATTATTTTCCACGGTGCAACCGCAGATAACTTCTTCCGTGCCTATAACAGCAAAACCGGTGAGTTGTTATGGCAAACTGAACTGAGTGCAGGTGCTCAATCAACCCCATCAACGTTTATCGGTAAAGATGGTAAACAATATGTTGTGATTGCGGCAGGTGGACATGGTTCGCTTGGTACAACCGAGGGTGATAGTGTGGTGGCCTTCAGACTAAAATAAAATCTGCATTAAAAAAAGCTTGTTTCGACAAGCTTTTTTTATAAAAAATTGATTCGAGCGCTGAACTTGAGAATGTATTGACCCGAAGGTCAAAATGGCAGATATCGTAAAATTTCTAAAAATAAAAAAGGTCTACTTTTGGTTGTAATTTGCACTGTTGTTGGGCATATTTAGATTTAAATGTTGACATACTTGCTCAACCACACTATAGTTCGCACCACCAGAGATGTTGTGGTTTTTAAAATTAAAAGCTGAACAACTCAAGGTTTTAGTCAAACCTTAAATTGACTTTTGCGGTTATTTATTTATAATAATTGCACGTTAATGCGGGATGGAGCAGTCTGGTAGCTCGTCGGGCTCATAACCCGAAGGTCGTTGGTTCAAATCCAGCTCCCGCTACCAAGATTCTTTTGGAAAGGCTCACAGACAGGTGGGCCTTTTTGCACAGTGGGCTTTAAAATACTGTGCAGAATTGGGGCGATTACGCCCTTTTTTATTGGCTATTCGTGTAGTGTGGACATCAATTGGTCAAATAGACGTGCTTCACTACAAGAGGTTATCGGTTTAAACCGATTGTCGTATTGCACAAAATGACGAGAGTACATGAAACTATCAAATAAAACCCAAGCCTTACAAGATCTTATCGCCCCTGCGGTTGCAGCGTGTGATGTAAATCTTTGGGGGATTGAATTTTTACCTCAAGGCAAACGTTCTTTGCTACGCATTTATATCGACAAAGCCGTCGATGAAAATGCAGCGCCAGTATTAAATGAAGACGGTGAAGTTGAAGAAGGCCGTGGTGTTGGTGTGCAAGATTGTGTACGTGTGACCCAACAAGTGGGCGCTATGCTTGACGTTCACGACCCAATTTCGGGTGAATACGCGTTAGAAGTTTCTTCACCAGGTTGGGATCGTCCTTTCTTTGAATTGTCACAAATGCCTGATTATATTGGGCAACAAGTGGCATTGCGTTTAATCAGCGCGGTTGAGAATCGTCGTAAATTTCAGGCAAAATTGGTTGCAGTCGATTTAGACGCAGAAACCATTCAGGTGGAAGTAGAAAAGCAACAAGTACTTGAAATCGATAGCCATAATATTGATAAAGCCAATCTGGTTTATCAAGACTAAATTATTAATAAAATCTGAAATATAGGTGACTTATGGGTCGTGAAATTCTTACCGTTGCAGAAACGGTTAGTAATGAAAAGGGTGTGAGCCGCGAAGCCATCTTCCAAGCCCTTGAGCAAGCACTTGTTGCAGCAACGCGCAAAAAATACTACGACGGAACGCATGCTGAAGAAGCTGCTTTACGTGTAGAAATTGACCGTAAAACTGGCGATTACCGTACTTTCCGTCAATGGGAAGTGGTGGCAGATGAAGACCACGAAATGCCAGCTTGCCAAGATGCGATTTCTGATGTCGATCCTGCAAAATGGTCGATTGGCGATATTCGCGAACTTGAAGTGGAATCGATTGAGTTTGGTCGTATTGCGGCGCAAATTGCCAAACAAGTGATTGTACAAAAAATTCGTGAAGCTGAACGTGCATTAATTGCCGATGCCTATGCCTCTAAAGTGGGTGAATTGGTTTACGGTGAAGTGAAAAAGCAAACCAAAGACGGTTTCATCATTGACTTAGGTGACAATGCTGAAGCGTATTTGGCACGCGAAGAAACTATTCCTAAAGAAATGTTGCGTCCGAAACAACGCATGAATGCCATTCTTTTTGAAGTGAACCGTGAAGGCCGTGGCGCACAATTGTTATTGTCGCGTGCGAAGCCTGAAATGCTCATTGCTTTAATGAAGAAAGAAATTCCGGAAATTGCCGAAGAAATCATTGAAATTAAAGCGGCTGCCCGTCATCCGGGTGTTCGTGCTAAAATTGCAGTGAAAACCAACGATCATCGTATCGACCCTGTTGGGGCATGTATTGGTATGCGTGGTACGCGTATTCAAGCGGTTCAACAAGAGTTAAACGGTGAACGTATTGACGTGGTGGTCTGGTCGGATGATCCTGCACAATATATCGCAAGTGCGCTTGAGCCTGCCGATGTATCGGGCATTGTGATTGATGAAGACGCCAACACCGCAGACATCATTTTCGCAACCAGCGATCAATTGGCACGTGCTATTGGTTCTCAAGGGCAAAACGTACGTTTAGCGTCTGAATTAACAGGCTTTAAACTCAACATGATGCTTGAAGATGAGTACCGTGCGCGTCAACAAAATGAAGCACAACAATATTTAGATATGTTTGTTACCCGTTTAGATATTGACGAAGACTTAGCGATGGCACTTGTGGAAATGGGCTTTACTTCATTAGAAGAAGTGGCTTACGTTCCTGCCGAAACATTCAATGAAATTGAATTGGATGAAGACACCGTTGAAATGTTGCAAGGCCGTGCAAAAGAAGCGGCAGTGGCTGATGCCTTAATGCAACAAGAAAATGTACAAGAGCCAAGTCAAGAATTATTAAATATGGCAGGTATGACGCGTGAACTTGCGTATGCACTTGCTAGCCGCGGCATAGTGACGATTGACGATTTAGCAGATCAAGCCACTGACGATATCTTAGATATTGAAGGAATGGATGCAGAAACTGCGGGTCAACTCATTATGAAAGCTCGCGAATCATGGTTTAACTAGGAGGTAAACAATGACGGATAAGTCGATTAAAGAATTGGCGGAAAAAGTTGGGCGTCCCGTCGAGAAGCTCCTAGAGCAAATTCGCGATGCAGGTCTTCCTCAGCAACGCGCTGATGATATGATTACTACAGAACAGCAAGATGCTTTAGTGAACCATTTGAAAAAAGTTCATGGTCAAGAAAGCAGTAATGCAGGAAAAATCACGTTGAAACGTAAAACAACCAGTACAGCAAAAGTTGCAAGTACCTCAGGTAAAGCAAAAACCATTAATGTAGAAGTACGCAAAAAGCATACTTTTACCAAGCCCGATCCAGAGCAAATGAAAGCCGACGTGAAAGCTGCAGAAGCCAAAACACGGATTAACGTTGAAGTGAAAGCACGTGCAGAAGAACCGGCGCGTGTTGTGGTAGAAAACAAAGCGGCTGCAACTTTAGATGCAATGCGCGCGGCGCAAAAGAAAGACAAAGCCGTTGAATCAGCACCGAAAGCAGCTGTTGTGGTTAAGCGTAAAGGTGGCGGTACAGTAAAACCGGTTAAAGCGGTTGAAACTGTAGAGCAGAAAAAAGCGCGTGAAGCACAAACGGCTCAGCTTAAAGCGACTGAAGAAGCAGCACGTCGTAAAGCGGCAGAAGAAGCGCAGCAACGTACACTTGAACAGATGCGTAAAATGGCATCTAAATATTCAAATGACGAAAGCGGCGCAACCATTCGCGTGATTGATGACTCGCCTTTAGCGGCAGGTTTGGTTGGTCAAGCCTATGAAGATTCCTTTAATAAGGAAGACCGTGAAATTAAACGTGGCGGTGGTACGAAAGATCCACGTAGCCAGAAAAAAGGCGGTCGCCGTGGTCAAGAAGAGCAAAACTTCAGCCAAAATCATCATAAACGTGGTTTAAAAACCAGCCAATCTAACAAGCATGGCTTTGAAAAACCAGTTAAAAAACAAGTTTATGATGTTGAAATTGGTTCAACTATTGTTGTTGCTGACCTTGCACAAAAAATGGCTGTAAAAGTGCGTGAAGTGATTAAAACACTTATGAAAATGGGTGAGTTAGTTACGCAAAACCAAGCCATCGAGCAAGAAACTGCAGCACTTGTGGTTGAAGAAATGGGCCATAATCCTGTTTTAGTCTCTGATACTCAAGCCGAAGATAACTTGTTTGAAGCTGCTGAAGAAGCGCGTGGCGCACAAACCACACGTGCGCCAGTGGTTACCATTATGGGTCACGTTGACCATGGTAAAACATCGTTACTAGACCGTATTCGTCGTGCAAAAGTGGCACAAGGCGAAGCAGGTGGCATTACCCAGCACATTGGTGCTTACCATGTTGAAACCGACAAAGGCATTATTACTTTCTTAGATACCCCGGGACACGCAGCATTTACAGCAATGCGTTCACGTGGTGCCAAAGCTACAGATATCGTGGTATTGGTTGTTGCAGCAGACGATGGTGTTATGCCACAAACTGCCGAAGCGATTGACCATGCACGCGCAGCGGGTACGCCAATTATTGTTGCCATTAACAAAATGGACAAAGAATCGGCCGATCCAGATCGCGTACTAAACGAATTAACCACCAAAGAAATTGTGCCTGAACAATGGGGTGGTGATGTTCCTGTGGCAATGGTATCTGCACATACAGGCGCAGGTATTGATGATCTTCTTGACCTCATTTCAATTCAAGCAGAGTTGTTAGAGTTGAAAGCGTCTGAAGAAGGTGCTGCACAAGGGGTTGTTATTGAAGCACGTGTAGACAACAGTCGTGGTGCGGTGACGTCTATTCTGGTTCAAAACGGGACATTAAACGTAGGTGACTTGGTGCTTGCTGGTTCATCTTACGGCCGTGTTCGTGCCATGACCGATGAAAATGGTAAACGTATTCAATCGGCAGGTCCTTCAATTCCAGTTGAAATTTTAGGTTTACCTGAAGCGCCAATGGCGGGTGACGAAGTTCTTGTTGTTACCGACGAGAAAAAAGCGCGTGAAGTTGCCGATGCACGTATGGATCGTGAACGTCAAAAACGTCTTGAGCGTCAATCTGCAATGCGTCTTGAAAACTTGATGGCGTCAATGGGCAAAAAAGATGTGCCAATTGTTAACGTGGTCTTGAAAACTGATGTACGCGGTACTTTAGAAGCATTACACGTTGCGCTTGCTGACCTTGCAACGGATGAAGTTAAAGTCCGTATTATTGGTTCAGGCGTAGGTGCAATCACTGAATCTGACGTGACATTGGCTGAATCTTCAGAAGCTGTTTTACTTGGCTTCAACGTTCGTGCCGATAACACAGCACGTCAAAAAGCCGATCAAGATGACATCGACATCCGTTACTATTCTGTGATTTATCAATTAATTGATGATGTTAAAGCCGCAATGAGCGGTAAGCTTGCACCAGAACATCGTGAAACGATTCTAGGTGTAGCACAAGTGCGTGAAGTGTTCCATTCAAGTAAATTTGGTGCGGCTGCAGGCTGTATGGTTCTTGAAGGTATGTTACATCGTAATAAACCAATTCGCGTATTGCGTGATGATGTGGTGATCTTCCAAGGTGAGCTTGAATCACTTCGTCGCTTCAAAGATGTGGTTGAAGAAGTTCGCGCAGGTATGGAATGTGGTCTTGCGGTGAAAGGCTATAAAGACATCAAAGCACTAGATAAAATTGAAGTGTACGATGTTCAAATTGTGAAACGGAGTCTTTAATGGCGGGTAGTCAACGTCTGAAGCGTATGGCGGATTCAGTTCAGCGCGAGTTGTCTGAACTGATTCGTCAAGAGCTAAAAGATCCACGCTTAGGTGGTCTTGTGACCATCTCTGCGGTAAAAGTAAGCCCAGACTTAGGTTATGCCGAAGTTTATGTCACTGTTATGGGGCGTGAACTGGGCGATGAACAAAGTGCCGTAGCCAATAAAGAAACCTTAGATGTGTTAAATAAAGCATCGGGTTTCTTACGTCACGAATTGAGTCGTCGCATCAAAACACGTATTACCCCGCGTTTGCGTTTTCATTACGATAAAACCAATGCGTATGGTAACTATATGTTTGGCTTAATTGCCGAGGCAGTCAAAGACTTGCCCGAGTCAAAAGATGAATAAGTAAAAAGTCACCTTCGGGTGACTTTTTTTATGACTTTTTTTCATCATTCGCATCAGCTTTGAAACGATAACGATTCCATGGCAACGGACGTTCAATCGACTCAGGCACATCGCCACTTAAAGAACGTAATTTTAAATGCAGTGCCGCTTGCGCCATTAAGTTGGCTGAAACCGGTGCGCTAATAAACGCCAATAAAGTCATTAACAGTTCTGCAAAGCCATAGCGACTATGAAAGGCCCAAAAAAGCATAGAGGCAATTAAAAAACTGCCTAAACCGAGCGTACTTGATTTTGTGGGTGCATGCAGGCGTGTGAATAAATCGGGCAGGCGAACCATGCCGATGCCACCGACCAACATAAAAAAACTGCCAATCAGTAAGAAAAATGAAACCAACACTTCCATGATGAGTTGCATATGCATGTTGTTCTCCTAATCAATCACATGACCGGTGGTAAAGTAGCGCGCAAGTGCCATGGTCGAGATAAAACCTAACATCACAATCAGTAATGCGCCTTCAAATAAATGAATGGAGGTCCAATAAATCCCAAGAACCACCACCAAGCAGGTGCTATTTAAAAATAGAGTATCCAGTGCAAGCAGCCGGTCAACGACAGAAGGTCCAGACACCAAGCGAATCAGGCACAAGAACATCGATAGGCAGATGGCCAACAGGCAAATGGCCAGTACATAAGGCAAGATGATCATGGAGTATCCTCCGTATGGACATGGAAAATATGCATTAAAGGGGCTTCATAGCGCCGTTTAATCATTTGAATATCCGCTTCTGGGTCGTCTGTACTTAAGGCATGTACTAAAATATCACGCCGTTCTTGGTCAATTCCGGCACTGACCGTGCCGGGTGTGGTGGTAATAATCATTGCCAATAATGAATTGACTTGTTCATGCTGTGTTTCTAAAGGCACGCGGAACCATTGCGGATGTAAGTTTTTTTGTGGCCCCAGCACCAATTTGGCTACCATAAAGTTGGACACTACAATATCCCACAACACTACAAACAGCAGTCGAATCGCACTGAGCCAATGAATATTGGGCGTGTAGGTAATAAAGCGGCGGATGGTTTTTGGAATAATAATGGCCAGTAACAGCGCAAGCAGCAGATCACTGGCATCTACACTATGTGATAACATTAGCCAACTCAGCCCAACCATCACCGAAACCAGTGGATGGGGAAAAATTTTTGCGATCCAATTGGGTTTTGACATTTATGGATCCTCCGTGGCACTGAATTTGAGTGGCGTGGTGTTTTTATTGCTGAGCGGTTTTTTGGCGGTTTTTTGCTCGTTAATTTGGCGCCATTTATATTCCGAAATGTGCTCGCCTGCCAATGTTTCAGGGGCAATTAAGTAGGGAATTAGATGCGCATTCGGGTCGAAATTTTCACCGCTATATTTTGTTTCGGGAATATAGTGACTGTCGAACGGTTGTGTGCTGATGTACTGCCCAGTTTCATCGGTTTTTAACATCCGTTGCTGATAGGCGTGTTGATTGGCAAGCTGTTGTGCGGTTGCCGCCAAGTAGTTTTGGATTGGTGATGCCAACGCAACCAAGCTAATTAAACTGCCGAGTAAAATATAAGTGGCAATGTTATTTCGTGCCGGTGGCCGATTCGGCAAGGCTAAATATTGTTGATATTCTTCGCTATTGAGGCGTTGTGACGGCTCAGCTGCTTGCCAAAATAAAATAAAGCCTGCACGGACAAACGCTAAAATGCTTAGCAAGCTGACCACCAATACAACGGCAATAATGGCCCAAGCATAAGGATGTTGCAGGCTGGCTTGTAAAATAAATACCTTCCCAATAAAGCCACTAAATGGTGGTAAGCCGGCCATAATTAACGCCACTAGAAAAAAGCATAATCCCAATATATTGTGCTGTTTCATACGTGGTGAAATTTTAAGATGGTCTTTAAATTCACCGCGCTGCGCGGTAATCCAGCCGCAGAGTAAATAACACACCGAACCAATTAATGTGCTATGGAACAAATAATACAATGCACCGGCCCATGCTTGTGGTTGATGTAAACCTAAAGCCACGCAAATGGTGCCCAGTGAAGACAGAATCATAAAGCCAACAAATCGGCGTAAGCGTATAGCGCCTAATGCGCCAATCACGCCATAAAGTGAAGACAGTAAGCCTAAAATTAGTAAAAAATTAAATAAAAAGGCATCATTGGTTTGGAAAAATAAAACCGAATTGACCCGTAAAATGGCATATAAGCCGACTTTGGTCATAATGGTAAATAATGCCGCCACCGGTGTGCTAGCAATAGCATAGGTTTTAGGTAGCCAAAACCCTAGTGGTAATAGTGCCGCTTTAATTGCAAATACGGTAAACAGTAAATAGCTGCCTAAGGTGGCCAGTTTTTTTTGGTCTGGGGTGAGTGTGGGTAACAGGCGTGCAACATCGGTCATATTTAAACTGCCGACACTGCTATAGATTAAACTCAGTCCGATTAAGAAAAAGCTGCTTGCCAATAAGTTAATGCTGACATAGTGCACACCAATTTGAAAACGTGCCTTACCTTGTCCGTAAATGAGCAGTACATAAGAGGACATCAGTAAAATTTCAAAGAATACGAATAGGTTAAATAAATCGCCTGTAAGAAATGCTCCGCATAGCCCCATCAATAAAAATTGTACCAAGGCGTGGAAATATCGACCGCGTAAATCCCAATCTTTACTGGCATACCAAAGCAATGGTAACGCTAAGACATAGGTCAGTACCAACATAAAGGCCGCAAGCCGATCTAAGACCAAAACAATGCCAAAAGGCGCGGTCCATTGGCTGAGTTGATAAACCACAATGTGCCCTTGGTTGGCTTGGTATAAATAACCGCATGCGGTGATTAGCCCAAGTGCAGTTGCTATTAGGCTGATGCCGCGCCGCCAGGGTTGGCGCCAGTCGGTGGCTAATGCACTACTGCCGGGATTGCCCAAAAGTAATAGGAAAAATCCCGTAAATGCTGGAATGAGAATACTTAAAATGGGCGTATGCTGTTGCCACAGATTGAACACCACGCTCATTGGACTTTATCCTCGCTTGGGTCATTGGGCAGTTCGGCAATTTCCTTCGAGTCGACATGGTCTGTTCCAGATTCATAACGACTGCGCAGCGCCAATTGCACAATAAAGGCAGTGGTTGCAAAACCAATCACAATCGCGGTTAGCACTAATGCTTGTGGCAAGGGATCGGTAATATGCGTGGCTTCAGTTAATATGGCTGGTGCATTGAGTTGAACGCTGCCGGTCGTGAATAAAAATAAATTCACGGCATAGCCAATCATCACTAAACCGAGAACCACGGCAAAGGTACGCGCACGCAGTAATAAATACACGCCGCTGGCAACCAAAAGCCCAATTCCTGATGCAATTAATAATTCTAAACTAATCATTCATTTACTCCTTTGGAACAGGGCCAGACATGCTTGAATGTCGTGCATCGCCTAAGACCGAAATCATCAACATGGTTGCGCCAACAACGGTTAGGTAAACCCCTAAGTCAAACACGGCTGCCGAAGCAAGATGGAGTTTTCCAAGTACAGGCAATTCAAGATAAATATGTGCACTGGTGAGAAAAGGCCGTCCCCAAAACCAAGCCAAAAGGCCAGTGATGCCGGCAATGCTGAGCCCAGTGCTAATCCAAATTTCATATAAGCGCCCCGATTTAGCATTCAGCAGTTGTTCGGTATAGTCTTGACCCAGCGAGATATATTGCATAATCAGCGCCATTGCAGTAATTAAGCCTGCAATAAAACCACCGCCGGGATAGTTATGTCCGCGCATAAAAATATACAGACTCACGACCAAGGCAATAGGTAACACCCACGATGTAGTGGTGCGCACCAACAGCGGCGATGGATTAAAACGGTAAGTCAGCCCACGGGTGATAGATGTGCCATGAATGCGCATGCCATCCATTAAACACAACGTCCCAATTGCTGCGATGCCTAAAACAGTAATTTCACCAAAGGTATCGAAACCACGAAAATCGACTAAAATGACATTAACGATGTTTGAGCCGCCGCCTAAAGGCAGTGCTTGTTGTGCAAAAAACCATGAAATAGAATTGTGGTCACGCGTAAGCATCAGCCAACAAATCCAGCCCATGCCAGCACCTGCGCCAATGGCAATCACGGCATCTCGCCAGCGCTGTGCCACGGTCGACTCATAAGGAGTGAGCTGTGGTAATAGCGATAAGCTCATTAACAGTAAAACTGTGGTTACAACATCGACCGTAATTTGTGTGAGTGCTAAATCGGGTGCCGATAACGTTACGAAGGTTACAGAAACCACTAAACCAATGGCGCCACTAATTAAAACTGCTTTAATCCGTTCGTGATGGAACCAAAGCATCATCCAGCAGCCACTAAATAGCAATAACCATAAAATGATGGCAATCCACGGTGCGTGGGTGAGAATGCGTGTGCCGGTACCAATCCACGGGCCGCCAATAAATGGAATGCTGCTTAAAGCCAAACTAAAACAGATCATCCATAATAAGTAATCTTGTAATTTCCCTGTTTCGGTGCGGCGTTTTAACCGCCGACTCCATAAAAACAATTTTTCTAAAAACCGTTCAAATACGTTTTTCCCTTGGATGCTTCGCAACATACGGTCTAGGTCGATTTGTCGAATCAGTCCATCTTTGGCGAGCACAAAATACAGACTTAAACCACCGACAATCGCTGCAATACTCATCATCAGTGGTAGATTAAACCCATGCCAGATGGCCAAATGCTCACCTGCAAAGTTGAAATCTTGAGTACTGGCAATGGTGCTGCTGTTGACGATTTTCTCTGCAAAAAAAGCCGGTAGAAGACCGATAGCAATACACAATATAGCCAAAAATGTCGCCGGTAGGCGCATGCCTAAAGGTGGTTCATGGGCATTTTGGTTAGGGATGTTTTTGCCAAGCTCGCCATCAAAAAACGCCCCGTGGACGAGCCGCACCGAGTAAGCAACTGCAAAAATGCCTGAAATGGTGGCAATCAAAAGACCAAAAATCAGCGCGTAGCCAGAAAGATGCTGTAACAGCTGAGTGAAAAACATTTCTTTAGAAATGAATCCATTGGTGAGCGGAATGCCGGCCATCGCTGCGCAGGTCACCATGGTTAAGGTGCCGGTAAATGGCAGCAAATGCCAAATCCCTTTAAGTTTTTTCAGGCTGCGGGTTTGGGTTTCATGATCAATAATCCCTGCAATCATGAATAATGCAGCTTTGAATGTGGCGTGGTTAATAATATGAAAAATCGCTGCAGCAACCGCAAGCGGCGAACCTAAGCCCAGCAAGGCCATAATTAAGCCTAAATGGCTAATGGTTGAATAGGCAAGTAAGCCTTTTAAATCTTCTTTAAAAATGGCAAAAAATGCCCCAATACACAGGGTAATTAAGCCAATACTGGTCACCAATTGGTGAAATAATGCCACCCCGGTAAAAATTGGCAATAATCGTGCAACTAGAAAAATACCGGCTTTCACCATGGTGGCTGAATGTAGATAAGCCGATACGGGTGTCGGCGCGGCCATGGCATTGGGTAGCCAAAAATGAAACGGAAATTGAGCACTTTTGGTAAATGCCCCCAATAAAATCAGGAGCATGGCTGGAATGAACAGCGGCTGTTGTTGTAATGAACTGCCAAGCATTAAAATTTGGTCAATTTGATAGCTGCCAGCCATGTGTCCTAACAGTAAAAAACCACCCAACATGCTTAAACCACCCATGCCGGTAATGCTGAGCGCCATACGGGAACCACGTTGCGCTGCATGGTAATGACTCCAATATGCCACCAATAAAAATGATGAAATACTGGTGAGTTCCCAAAAGGTTAGTAACAAAATTAAATTATTCGACAGCGAAATACCCAGCATGGCTGCCATAAACAACAGTAAAAGCAGGTACAGCTTACTCAGAGAATTTTTCTGACTTAAATAAAAATAAGCATAAATAAAAATGAGTGTTCCAATGCCGCTAATGAGCAGGGCAAATAACCAACCGAGCGCATCTAAACGAAAGCTGAAGTCGATGCCCAGTTGCGGCATCCACGACCATGTTTGCAGTAAGGTTCCACCTGCAAGCACATAGGTTGACTGACTGAGTAAAATACCTACACAACTTAAACTAATACTGACTGCAATTCCAAGGCTAAGTTTGCGTGGCGCATGCCATAAGCATGCCATTAAGCCAGTACCCAAAAGCAGAGGTAACAGTATGATAATTAATAACACACGTGTATCCTAAGTTGAGTTAGGGATGATTCCCTAAGTTTTATATTTCTTTTAAAATTTACAGGATGTCAAAGAGCAATCCAAAAATTCAAATTTTAAAAGCCGATGTTTCGTTGATATGTAATGAAAATGACACAATAAAATAAGTATAAAAATGCTGCATATACGATTTGATTATACAGTAAGCATTAGATCTTGCTAGGATTTTTACATTATGTAGCATGCTGAGGCATATTGAGTGTTGAACAGCACAACAGGGCGTTAATATTCTGTTTTTTAAATTTTTTTGACGCAATTAAGCTTCAGTGCTGCTTTTATTGGGCTTGGCTTTTCTAAGTGATGCGGGCATTTTCACTTTGAGTTGTTGCACTAAGTCGTAAATGTGATGAATATTCAGGCTGCTTTTTGCCCGTGTTGCAGCAACATATAACAGACGCAATTCTTCATCACTAATTTTGTGGTCGTTCTGATTCACCTTAAACTGGTAATCATCTTCTAAATGAACCCGTTCCCATTCGAGCCCTTTGGCTTTATGTGCGGTTGAAATTACATAATCGGCCTGTGCGATAGGCGTAATTTTGTCGAGTGCTTTTTTTAGTGGATTGGTGCCGTGATCATCAACCAATTTCACCAACGGTTTGATATCACTGCCTTCGTGTGTTTCACAATATTCGTGTACGTCATGCCACGAATTAAACCATGCCAATTCAGGAACATCGGTGACTCGTTTGCCTTGTTTGAGCATACTTGCCGCATCAATAAATTTACTAATTTTGGCATGATCTGCTTGTAAACTGACTTTATCGCCATTAACCAAACCGGCTAATAGCAACTCCATCGCTCGGGCGTTGGTACGGCATAAAATAGCATCGCGCTTCTTGGTGTGTGGTTTGTTATATACACTCGATTTTTGCTGCGGATTGCCATGCAACGGCACGGTTTCTTTTAATCCTCCCAACAAAGCATTGGCAACGTCGGCAATTTCATCGCCAAAACGGAACGATGTGGTCAGGCGAGATTCGGGCAACGGCAGTTTTTGCATGGCGTTAATGGCACCACGCCATGCGTAAATTTGTTGATGTGCATCACCCACATAAATCACTTGGGTATTTTTTTGTTTCAGCAAAATGCCAAGCATGAGCGGATCGGCATCCTGTGCTTCATCAAATAACACATAGTCTGCCGGAATATACGGTTCAGACAGTGCCCATAATTTTAAATAAATATCGTGCCCAATACCGGCTTGGTGCTGCGGGTGAATTGAATCGAGCCAACGTCTTTCTAAGGCAGGGTATAAATGTTGTTGTAATGCGGGAATATCGTCGTCATGTAACCAACTCGGTGCCTGAATATGTCTGGGCGCAGGATATTGTGAGTTGGTCGAGCAAAAATAGCCGACGGCATTCACAACAATGCTGGCCAATCGACTTGGCATTAAGACATATTTTTCATAGCGTCCGCCCATTAACCGACGCAAGGTAATTGGTTCGAGTCGGTATTCTTTGGCAACAAAACTTGGGCTGAGCCGAGGAAGGCGCAATTTGTCGGTGATTTCACGTGGAACACTGCGATACGCCAACGAGTGAAAGGTTCGACTGTCGATATTGCGATGAAATTTTTGTTGGGCTTCACTGGCAATGGCTTTATTGAACGCCAAATACATGCCACGCCGTTCGGGCATGGCATCACTAATCATTTGTAACGTGGTGGTTTTACCAGTACCTGCATAAGCCACGACTTTAAACGATTCTCCCAAACGGGCATTATCGATAGCAATGGATTGTTCATAGGTGGCTTGATGCGATGGTTTGTGCATAAATTTGACTTAGTGCGCCTGACGATTGGCTTTTTCAACCAAGCCAGACAAACCTTGGCGGCGTGCCAGTTCATTGAGCACCAGTTGAGGGTCGAGGTCGAAATAACCGAGCATCATAATGCTATGAAACCAAAGATCTGCCACTTCATAAATTAAGTCATTTTTATTGTCTTCAGAAGCATTTCGGTCAAAATCTTTAGCCGCAAGAACGGTTTCTAAGCTTTCTTCACCCACTTTTTCTAAAATTTTATTTAAGCCTTTGGCATACAACTTGGCCACATAAGAACTGTCAGGGTCGGCGTGTTTCCGTTCTGCCATCATTTGGCCCAAATACGCCATGACTTCAAGTTGTTCGGCTTGTGCATTCGAGGCATTCATGGCTTGCGTATGCGGATTGGTCGATGCTGCACTTTTGCCGTAAATTTGCTCGGGGTCCTTAAGTTGTGTATCGACAATTTCCCAGCCATTTTCAGTTAATTTACGATAAAAACACGATTCCCGCCCAGTATGACAAGCAATGCCACCGTGTTGTTCAATTTGTAACACAATCACATCGGCATCGCAGTCTAAGCGAATTTCATACACGCTTTGAAAATGCCCAGATTCTTCGCCCTTGTGCCAAAGTTTTTGTCGAGAGCGCGAATAATAGACCGCTTGTTTTTTTTCGGCGGTGCTTTGTAAAGCTTCGCGGTTCATCCATGCCACCATCAGCACACGGCCTGTTTGATGATGCTGTGCAATAGCAGGTACTAAGCCTTGTTCGTTAAATGTTACTTCATCGAGCCACTGCAAATTATTCATGAAAAATCACCAAAAGGATAAGTGTAAAAAGGCAACATCTGAAACAAGCTATAGTGTACGGCATCTGTGCCGTTTTCTAAAACGAATATTTACAGCATTTTGGCCTTATAAGTCTTGAAGATGTTCGGCAAAATTTTGTTTTTCAACCATCTCTAAAAACTCATCGCCCAAACGCTGGCTTTCGGTCACCGATTGCTTCCACATTTGAATACGCGTTTGATCATCTAAACCTTTTAACACAAAGTCTTTGCGGTCGGGTAAGCGCTGCAAAGGTAATGCATCTAAATAACTTTGTGAGGGTGAAATCAGTAAGGTACGCGCTTGGTTTTGAGGATTGGCCTTGCGCGATTTAAACATTTTATCGAACCAACCGGGCGTAATTTGGTTGCTAAAATGAGGATATAAAACAATGCCTTGACTTTCAAATGGCAGGTCGATGTGGTAATCAATCAAGCCGCCATCTCGATATGCACCTTGCGGTGCATCTGCAATGTTTTTAACCGCAGGCGCAACACTGGGAATAGAACCAGAAGCCATTAACCAATCGGCCACATTATCCTGATTAAAATGAAGATAATGGGTTTTGAAAGCATCGGGTTGAATATGAAATTGCGGAAACTGTGCTGGTTGACAAATCACACGTTGCATAAAGTGACTTAAGCGATCGCGCGAAAGACTATTGGCAACCACAATACCCAATAACGCGCTGTAAAGCGCCAGTTTATGGTCACTCTGAAACTGCTTTTCGGCTTTGGCCGCAATAATGGTGAGATGATAGTCCGGATGGCTGATTAAATGTTGCGTACCTTGCGCCAGAATATTACTTAGCATTTCACGAGAAATGATTTCAATGTCCTGCATGGTCATCTTTGTATGAAAGCGCAAGTGACTGTACAGCTCGGCTAGGCAGGCAGGGCCGCGCTTGGCGCCTTGGGCAATCATTGCAGCAAAGCGCCAAGCACCCACAGAGGATCCCACCAAAAAGCGTCGCTGTGGTGCTTGAGTTAAAAAGTCGGCAAAAATGGCTTGGTCTAAACCAGTTAAGCCAATGCCTTTAGGCCCGCCCGCAGCGCCCGGAATAATATCGACGTCTTTGGCTTGTAGCCCATGTTGTAAAATATGTTGTTTAGCCAAATGCCCGACACGCAAATTCAGGGCAGGCGGATGTTGTTTTAAAATATATGTCATAGATCATTTTTATAAATAATGAATTTGTAGTTCAGTCGTTTTTACATTGGCGCATCGTGTAGATACGCCAAGTGCAATTATTTTATGATACGCCAAAAGGCGATGAAGCTTGCACACAGTATCAGCGCAATTGAAATATACCAAGGCGAGATGATGGCAATGCTGAGTAAAATAGCCACCATGCTGCCGAATAACCAACTGCGGCGCTGTTGCATTTGCATTTGCAGGCGAAGTTGTTGCAGTTCTTTTAATTGGCGGTCTTGCCATGCCGATTGATTTTTCAGACCATTTAAACTGTCGACAATTAAACTCGGAATATCTTGTGCACCGAGTAACAAATCAGGAATTTGCTGCCCCAGTTGTTTAATATTCTTCACCGGATCCATATTCGACTTGACCCATTCAGTCAGAATTGGCTTCGCGAGTTTCCAAATATCGAGTTGCGGATATAAATCTGTGCCTAAGCCTTCCACATGGACCAATGTTTTAAGTAACAGCATCAGTTGTGGTGGAATTTCAAGATGAAAGCGCCGTGCAATATCCATGACTTGCAATAAAATGCCAGCAAAATCGAGTTGATCCATTGGTTTAGACACCATGGGCCCAACGGTACGGCGCATTTCACGCGCCAGCGTGTCTTGGTCGGTGCCCGGTGGAATCCAGCCGGCATGATGCACAATTTGTATCAGCTGCATGAAATTGCTATTCATAACCGCCAATAACATGCGTGCAACCGTCATTTGGTCTTGTTTAGATAACTCGCCCATAATGGCGCAGTCGAGTGCAATATAGCGCGGTTGACTTGGATTCAGTGTTTCAACAAACACATTTCCCGGGTGCATATCGGCATGGAAAAAATTGTCCCGAAATACTTGGGTGAAGAAAATGGTTAAGCCTTTTTCTGCTAAATCGGCACGATCCATCCCCAAACGGTCGAAGGTTTCGGTGTCTGAAATGGGTACGCCTGTAATGCGCTCTGCCACCATCACATCTGTGCTATCCATATACACTTCAGGCACATACATCATGCTTGAGCCCGTGAAATACTGACGCATACGGCGGGTGTTATCTGCTTCTAAGCTTAAATCGAGTTCATTTAAAATGGTTTGTCGGTAGCTTTGAATAATTTCGGATAAATGCAACGCGCGCGCGGCATCTAAACGGTTTTCTAAGAACTGACCTAACCACGTTAAAATTTCAAAATCTTGAATAATTTGTGCACGAATATTGGGCCGAGTGACTTTTACCACCACTTCTTTGCCGTCGTGCAATGCTGCGGTATGTACTTGTGCAATTGACGCTGCAGCCAATGGCTTGTCATCAAAGCGCAAAAATAGGCTGTTGATGTCGGCTTTGAGTGATTGCTGAATTCGCATTTTTGAGACATCGCTGTCGAATGGTTTAACGCGGTCTTGTAATAACGTCAATTGTTGTAAAATTTCAGGTGCAATTAAATCGCGACGGGTCGAGAGCAATTGCCCTAATTTAATCGCTAAAGGCCCCATATCCTCTAGCGCTTCTTTTAGCTTGAGCGGATTTTTACGTTCTTTGCTTGACCATGCCGCAGGGTGTAAATGAATGAGTTTAAGTAAGGGACGAATTTTAATAGGCACATCTTCCGCAGCGACCAACGTGTCGAGTCTATAGTGCGCAGCAATGCGCCAAAGTTCGAATAAACGGGAAATGTGCGGAATCATTAAAAGTGTCACCTAAGTTTGATCGGGAGAGATGTGCTGCTGTAATGCTTGAATTCGTGCGTCTAAGCGGTCAAGGTTTTGCTGTAATTGCCGGCTGCCTTGCTGTAATTGATCCATTTGCCAACGTGGGGCAAGTAATTGGCTGTCTTCTTTTAACGCATCTTCGACAAAGAATAATTTACTTTGTAGGTTTCGTTTCAGTAATTGTGGAAGTTGTTGCAATTTTCCCAGTTCATGCGCAGCGGTGCTGCCAATCCATGGGGCAAGTTTACTTGCAAGGTCGGGGTGCATCTGTTGCATAATCTGCTGAATACTTTGCAACAGGCGGTAATCGCCTGAAAGTGAAATATTGCCGACGTGTTGCGCCGAGACAAGTTTCACTAATTCCACAATATTTTTAACCCCTAAGGTTGCTGTGGCTTCAATCGCTTGTTGTTTTGTTTCGCTGCTGAATTGCCCTTGCGGCTCAAAAATAGATTCTTGCTCGGGTTGACCTGTGGCCGTTGTTTCTAGGCGAATACGGTCAAGGTCAAAAAATACATCAACACTCATGTGTGGATGATCAATACAGACACGTAGCAACTGACCATGTAATTGGTTGAGTTGCTGACGGCTAATAGCATCTAAATCAATGGTTTGATTGATGAGGCGTTCGGCTGCACCCAGAGCAAGAATTGACCACATAGATGGTGCCTTTTTACAGTTTAAAACCACGGTGAACGGCAACAATACCGCCAGTGAGGTTGTGGTAGTCGCAGTTTTGGAAGCCAGCGTTTTGCATCATGCCTTTTAAGGTGCGTTGGTCTGGATGCATACGAATCGATTCAGCCAAGTATTTATAACTTTCTGCATCGTTGGCAATAATTTTGCCCATAATTGGCAGTGCAGTAAATGAATACAAATCGTACAGTTTTGAGAACGGTTCGAATACAGGTTTTGAAAATTCTAAAATGAGTAAACGGCCGCCTGGTTTAAGTACACGGTACATGGCTTCTAAAGCGGCATCTTTATCGGTGACGTTACGTAAACCAAAGCTGATGGTGACTAAGTCAAAACTATTATCGGCAAAAGGTTCTAAGGTTTCTGCGTTGGCAAGAACGAAATCGACATTGGTGCAGCCTGCGTCGAGTAAACGATCACGCCCAACATTTAGCATTGATTCGTTAATGTCAGATAACACCACATGACCTTGCGGCCCGACTTCACGGCTAAATACTTTGGCTAAGTCGCCTGTACCGCCGGCAATATCTAAAACGTGCTGTCCACGACGCACACCAGACATGTTAATTGCAAAACGCTTCCACAAACGGTGGATGCCAAAAGACATCAAGTCATTCATGATGTCGTATTTGCTGGCAACCGAATGGAACACTTCGGCAACTTTTTGGGCTTTATCTTCAGAGCGAACCGTTTCAAAACCAAAATGTGTGGTTTCGCCCACGTTGTTGGTTTTGCCTGCGCCGCGGGGTAAATTATATTTTGGAATGCTATGCGTAGTTGTGTCGGTATTTAAGGCATTCAAGCTTTCTTGCTGTCCTTGTGCGGTGCCTTCAGGCAATGGTGCGGTTAAAAATGGACTGACTTTTTTAGAAGTTTGTGTCGACTCATTCACGGTATTTGGTGTTTGTTGTTCATTTGACATGAGTCTCTCCTCATCACCCGTTACAAATAATTTAAAATTGCCAAATGAGGGTGTTTTAACATTTGGCATGGACTGCCCATAATATACAGAAAAAACCGAATCTTGTGGATGTTTATCAACAGTGCTTATACAGGATGAAATGGATTCGGATGACCTGCATGTACCTTTTGAATCACTTGTCGCTCTTGCGCGGTAAATTTTTTCACAAATTCTTCAGCCGATTTTAACGGTTTTAAGGCGATAAAACCGTCACTCATAAAATCGTACATGGCTTGAAATTGGTGTTTATACGCCACCGACTTACACATTTTAAAGGCGGTTTGAATAATAAAGGAACGTAAATAAGTGTCGAGGAAGCCACCAAATTCATCTGCCATGCGCAGTTGTTTTAAACGTAAATCCGCCTGATTCAAACGAATGTAGGTTTGACTCATCATCTGATCAGTTAAAGTTTCATCAACAGAATAATCTTGTAGCAGTTGTTTTGCGACTTGTTCATCGAGTTCAACCGCTAAAATGGCCAATTCAATGCCATGCGTTCCAGTTTTAATGGCATTTTCAGGAATCAAGCTTTCAACTTTATGCGCATGTTTTGCCAACCGTGCAATTTGTTGGGCTAAAATGTCGAAATCTGGACCGCCATACAGTCGGTCGACAAAATACGCGGCCATCAGTTGATTATTTTTCGCTGAAAATAACGCCTGATGCGAGGCTTTTAAACGCGCCTTTTGCCACGTTTGAACGTCTTGCAAACGCTGAAATAAAACAGGATCTTGATGGTATTGGAGTGCCTGATAGCGTTCTAATAAATGATCGAGTGCAGCAAGTTTAGACATTGGCTTGAAAAAAAGATGCAAAAGAAACTATCTTAAAACACTGGCTTGAAAAAGAGTGATATTTTTTAGTATTCATCTCGTCATTAACGAATAAATAAGCCTTAAATGAATCAGCTCATTCAATTTTATCGTTCTGTTTTCACGATATACGTTTGCTATTTTGGCATTTTTTTGCCGCACAAGGAACGATAAAATGAAATGATCTCGCGATTAAGAAGAAAGGAGTGCTGAGCATGAAAAAAATCATTGGTATGTACCACACGCAGCAGCAACATTGGGTGGGTGACGGTTTTCATGTGCGGACGCTATTTTCTTATGCGCAATTGGGGCAGGCATTAAGTCCTTTTTTATTGCTGGATTATGCAGCACCTGAATATTTTACGCCCACCCAAACCCCACGCGGTGTTGGCTCGCATCCACATCGTGGTTTTGAAACCGTAACGCTTGCCAAGCAAGGTGAAGTTGCACATAAAGACTCACGCGGTGGTGGTGGAACCATTCAAACTGGCGATGTGCAATGGATGACAGCCGGTGCCGGTTTATTGCATGAAGAATTTCATTCACATGCCTTTAGTGAGCAAGGTGGGGTGCTTGAAATGGTGCAGCTGTGGGTTAATTTGCCGGCAAAAGACAAAATGACCCCGGGGAAATATCAAGCCATTCGTGCTGATGAGATTCCTTTGGTTGCTTTAGATAATGCCGGCAGCCAATTGCGTGTCATTGCGGGTGAATATCAGCAGCAGCGAGGTGCGGCAACGACTTTTAGTCCAGTCAATGTTTGGGATGTGCAATTTGCAGTACATCAGCAGCATCAGTTTCGCGTACCGAAAGGGCATACAACATTATTGGTGGTTTTATCTGGTGAAGTGCAGATCAATCAAGCGCACATAGTACAGCCCAATAGCGTGGTTTTATTTGACCGTGAAGATGAGCAGCCTTTTTTAGTGCATGCTATGCTTGAAAGTGAGTGTGTGATTTTGACTGGTGAACCTTTAAATGAGCCCATTCAAGGGTATGGGCCGTTTGTTATGAATACGCAAGAAGAAATTATGCGGGCGTTTCACGATTTTCAAAGTGGTCAATTTGGCGTGATGGACTAAGTCACGCTTAAAAAAATGCCTCTAATCAATAGAGGCATTTTTGACTTATAAAACCCGTTGTTCAACGGTCATATCGTAAATAAAGACATTGCCTTGCACAGTTTTATATTGTTTCACCCGAATGATTTTGGCAATTTTGGGGTCGTGTTGATAGCCTTGAATTGGAGTGTTTAGCACTTGCCATGTTGCAGGTGTGTTTTGCTTAATGCCATTTTGGTCGTAATGAATTTCTCGAACACGTAAACATGCTGTTTGGTCATTACATTTTTCGAGTTGTGGTGCGACTTCAAAAAATACCGTTTGCGCCTGAGTTTGATACTTAATTTCAGGCTTTAAGCTGCCGGTCAGTTGGTATTTTTGACCTTGTGCGGTATTTAGCGTTAAGGTCGGTGCGTCTTTGGTGCCTGTAATTTGATATTGTAAATGCTGCTGGCTAAATACTTGTATTGACCAGCGCTCAAGTTGCATTTTTTCTGGCGAACACATCATCATGGTCGATGCTAAAGGGGTGGTCGCAACATGCTGAGCATCTGCCTGTTTCCACGTACCTGACTGGTTATTACATGGAGTTTGAATCAATAAGTTGCCTTTGGCATCAAAATTAACTTGAACACGCTCAGACTGACCCGTCGGTTGATATTGCCACATATAATCATTTAATTGTTGTGTGGCAGCGGTTGTATTTTGTGTGGCGGCTTTAGACGGTGCAAGCTGACAAGCAGTTAAAAAAAGAGCAGAACTTGCTGCCATGAATAAATATAATTTTTTATGCATAAAATACTCTCTATTTTTAGCTGAATAAAACCGACCATTTTTAATGATAACAACAGGGAAGAGCCAACTTGAGCTCCTTTTTTAATACCTATTTAGCCTACAAATTTGTTTGCAAAATTTCAGTTTTATTTTGGTTAAATCGCACAGAAAACTGTTTTAAACATTAACTGCGCGTGAATAGAATTAATACTGTATATTCAAATTTTATTCTTTTTAATCAATCATATTATCGAGATGGCAATATATTTAGGTGTTTAGGTGTTTAGGTGTTTAGGTGCTCGATTTTATATGCGCGGGAAAAGGCGGTGCCGTTAGGCGATGGCCTGTATAACTTGGAATGTTGCCAAAACGTGGATGATGATCTATCCAGTCTTGATTGGCTTGTTTTAACTCTGCTTCTGTTCGAGCGACAAAATTCCACCATAATAAAATAGGCGGTGTAAATGGTTCACCACCAATCAGTAGCACACGACTGTTGGCTTCGAGTTCAATATTTAAGGTATTAAAACCTGTTGAAAGCACAAACATATTTTCCATTTGTAAGCGCTGATGCTCGACTGTTGCCGCACCTTCAAGCAATAAAATGCCGTATTCGAAGTCTGGACGTAATTGAAGCACCGTTTTTGCAGCGCTTGGCGCGTGGATATCTAAACTAATTAAAGGCGTGTGAACTTCTACGGGCGACTCTAATCCTAAATAATCACCGACCAAAATAGTGAAATTTAACGCATCTTGGTCTATTGTTGGTAAGTCGGGATAATGCTGAAACTTCGGCGGCATATTGCGTAGATGATCAGGTAAGGCAATCCAAAGTTGTGCGGCATGCAATTGGGTTTCGTGTTTTGGAGTTACTTCGGTATGAGAAATACCGCAACCTGCAGTCATTAAATTGACCTGTTTGGGGCGAATAAGTTGTTCCGAGCCAATACTATCGTGGTGCATTAGCGTGCCTTCAATCATCCACGTAAAGGTTTGTAGTCCAATGTGCGGATGTGGCCCAACATTAAGTCCATCATTTTGTTCAAACTGGGCAGGGCCAGCATGGTCCAAAAAGCACCATGCACCAATCATGCGTTTATGTCGGGATGGCAGGGCACGTTGAATGCGGGTGCCATTCCCAATTTTTGCGCCACGTAAGGCAATTTCTTGTAATTGCGCTGTGGCTGCCGAAGCGTCTTCTGATGATGTTGTCATTATTCTACCCTGAAGATATTTTGCCTAATGCGTTGTGGGTGTTATTTAATCAGTTGGTTTTATTTTTATCTATTACATAGGCACTTGTCAAAACTGCTTCATATTTATTCACAATAAAACTCAATGCCGATTTGTGCTGCATCCTCTATACTATGCGCTTTATTTTTCTGCTTGTACTTTGTCTATGCAAAGATATCTGTTGCTGATTGTTGCGTTGCTGTTAGGTTTGTCGTGGCTATCGCCTTTTCATTATACCCCTTGGTTGACCTTTTCAAGTGAATTGCTGGCTTATGCAGCTGCGTTATGTTTGCTTGGTATGTATAGTGAAAAATCCTTATTTTTTCCAAAAATACAGCTGCCTTTGCTCTTCATTGCATGTATTCCATTGTTGCAATTTGGCTTAGGGATTGAGTTGTATTGGAATAAAGCGTTGTTGTCATTTTTGTATTTATTTGCCTTTATGAGCATGGTGATTGTGGGCAATAACTTAGGTCAAGAACAGTACTTACGCCAAAAAATAATGTCAGGATTTGCCTTGTTAACCTTTATTGTTGGGCTGTTATGTGTCGCGATGGCATTGCTGCAATGGCTTGACTTAGAAGGTGGTTTAAGACAAGTCATGATGCAGCTGCGTGGTAACCGCCCGTATGCCAATTTTGCGCAGCCCAACAATATGGCAACGTTTTTAATGATGAGTTTAATGGGTTGTTTATATTTATTTGAAACACGCCGTTTACCGACGTGGCTGATCTCGCTTGGAGCGGCTTTCTTGGTGTTTACCATCGCTTTAAGTCAATCTCGGACGCCTTGGGTGGCCTGTTTCGTTTTTAGTGTGTATTTTATTTGGAATAAAAATAGTTTACAGCGCTTTAAGATGCCGCATTTGGCATTTTGGGTTTTAGCCTACATTGGCTGTTTGCTCTTGGTTCCTGCATTAAATAATTTGTTAGTACAATTAGGATTTTCGCATTCTCAAATGGGCGATGTCATTGAACGTGCCAGTTCAAGCCATTCTCGCTTTAATATTTGGATGCAAATGATTTATGCCATTCAGCAACATCCATGGTTAGGTTATGGCTGGAATCAAACCAGTGTTGCACAGCTTGCAGGCGCAGATTTCTTAGCACATAACGAACGAACCAATAGTGCGCATAATTTAATTTTAGAAATGCTGGTTTGGAACGGGGTAATTTTAGGCACGGCAATTGTTGCTTATGCCATGTGGTGGCTGGTAAAACTGTTAAAACAACGCGATCGAGAATCTGTGATTGCGATGGCTACGGTTGGCTGTGTGCTCATTCATGCAATGTTCGAATTTCCGCAAAACTATGCGTACTTTTTATTCCCAATCGGATTTTTACTTGGCTTAACGCAAGCCAATATGCCTAAGCTTAGCAGCATAGAAATTAAGTCCTCGATCAACACCACCATTTTGGTGATTGGTATTTTGCTCTACGGTTTAATTTGGCGCGATTATCTAAATTCGGTAGATGTATTAAACGAGGCGCATAAACATTCAGATCAAGGCTTACCGTTTAAACATAGCCAAAAAATTTATGTTCTAGATCAATTTGAACATCGGGCAGATTGGTATGTGTTGAATCGTTTTAGCAAATGCACTGATGCGCAATTGGCCGATTTTCATCGCGCGGTAGTAATTACCCCAACCCATTACGATCTATTTAAATACGCACAGTTGTTGGCCTATAACGGCAAAATGCAAGAGGCCGCGCACCAACTTCAATTGATTCGTGGGTTATATCAAACCGACCATGCGGCCAGTGAATTATTGGTGGCCAAAGACCAAAATGGCCGTGCATTAAGTCTTGCAGTTTCTAAAGCTTTGGTGCCACATCATTAATGATCAATCTGTAAATAAGGCTATAAAAAAGCAGCTTCAATGAGCTGCTTTTTTATGGGTCAAAAATAATGCTTATTTTGACATGTTGCTTTGAATGTAATTTTCAATAGTTACTTGATCGACAAGGTCGATTTGCGTAGTTGCCCAATCTAAATATTCTTCTTCTGATTCTAAGATTTCTTGCACTAAATCACGAGAAACGTAATCTTGCTGTTGTTCAGACAATTTAACTGCAACTTGTAGTGCTTCAATGTTTTCTTTGACTTTACGCACGTCACAGTTCAACACTTCAAGGGTATGCTGTCCAATATACAATTTACCCAAATGCTGTAGGTTCGGCAAACCTTCTAAAAACAAAATACGTTCAATAATTTTGTCTGCATGTTTCATTTGGCGGATCGATTCTTTATATTCAGCAGAACCTAATTTCTCAATGCCCCAATCGTTAAACATGCGTGAATGTAGAAAATATTGATTAATGGCGGTGAGATGATGGTATAAAACTTGATTAAGTTGTTGAATAACTTCGCGATTGCCTTTCATAATTGTTTCTCCGCCCAAATAAAATCTACTGACAATTAGGCGACTATATTAACCAATTCACTTTTAATCTGCGAGTTTTTTATAGAACAGCAAATGAAAATCACAATCACATACAGTTTCTTATGTGCATGATTATAAAAATAAAACCGCCAAAATTTCTTGGCGGTGGGAAATGGTGATTTTTAACACGATCATTTTATATAATGATTCTTTTTTTATCGTTGTTTTTTATTTTTATAATTCATTAAGCCGCTACGCCAAGACGCGCAGCAATGGCTGATAATTCTTGATTAATGACATCACGCGCTTCGGGTGCACAGCGACCACAGCATGTACCCAAATCAAGCAATTCGCGAACTTCACGGAAACTTTCAGCGCCATCGGCAATCGCATCTTTGATATCTTGGTCTGTTATACCGCGACATAAACAAACATACATTTGCACACCTTCGGTTAAATTAAATACGATGATTGATATTATTGATAATTATTATCGTTTGTCAATTAAAATCATTTTAAAAACGATATTATTCTCATTGGCTTTTTGAATAGAAAAAAACCACCTAATCGGTGGTTTTAAAAACATCAATAAAATCAGATAACAACAATACCATCCATTTCTACTAATGCGCCTTTAGGCAAACTTGCAACACCTAATGCGGCACGAGCAGGATACGGCTGTGCAAAATATTCGCCCATAATTTGATTCACTAATTGGAAGTGAGACAAGTCAGTTAAGAAGATATTCAGTTTAACGATGTCTGCCAAAGAGCCATTAGCCGCTTCACAGACGGCTTTTACGTTGTCGAATACGCGGCGGATTTGTGCTTCAATGCCATCAACCAATTCCATGCTGTATGGATCTAAACCAATCTGGCCTGAAAGATATAAAGTATTCCCAGCAAGAATGGCTTGTGAATATGTTCCAATTGCAGCAGGTGCATTTTCAGTATGAATAACTTGGCGTGACATCAACGAACTCCTTTAAATCGCTATTTATAAAATGAGTAAACGCAAGAAATGCGGCAAAGCTCAGATTTTTTTGCCATTTTCTGTTTAGATATTTCTGATTCGCTTTATATATAGCATAAATTCGTTTCAGCTTGCCAGTGTATTCCGATTAGGCAGGTTGCTTGGTTTCAGTCACCGAAAGCGGCGCATCTAAGCGTAAAATGCGTGGAAAACCAAACAGCATACGTAATTCACGAATAATCTCGGCAATTTGTAGTCGGTTATTCACTACAATATTGACGTAAGTTTTATTGTCGTGCGCATGAACCGCTTCAACGCCAGTTTTGGCTTTACGGCATTGATAAATCAACTCAGAGATTTGTTCATCATTCAGATTCATATCAATCGATAAATATGCAGTAAAACTGACATCTTCTGTGTCTTCGGTATTCCATTGCAGCAGCATGATATTTTCAGGATGCAAGTGCTGTTCGTGCAACAGATTATGGCAGCGCGCACGATGTACAATTAAGCCACGGCGTGACAAATGGCCTTGAATCGGATCGCCAAGTACAGGATTGCAACAACGGCCATATTTTACATCAATGCCATCGGTTCCTTGAATGAGGCGATGCGAGGATTGGATTTCTTTGCTGCTGGTTTCGAGTGCAAATAAATGATTGGCAACTAATTGTGGCAGCAAGTCGCCGGTTGCAATCTGTTCAAATAAATCGTTTTTGCTTTGAACATGTCGCCATTGTAAAAGATTGAGCCAATCTTCTTCAGAAAGCTCGCGTGAAGACAGATTAAATAGGCGTAATGCACGATTAAGCGCTTGTTCACCGACCATACGCTGTTCATCAATATCTTGTTCACGCAGAATATTTTGAATGGCGCGGCGGGCTTTTTGAGTATTAATAAAGCTGAGCCAATCGGGATTCGGTGTGGCCAGAACATCAGTGATTATTTCAACCACTTGGCTGTTATGCAGCGGGGTAGAGAGCGGTTTGCTTTCCCCATCAATTTTGGCCCCAATGGCATGGTTGCCTAAGAACAAACTGGCAGCATAAGCAAAATCGATGACTGTGGCACCTTGTGGTAATTCGTGTAATTGTCCATGCGGGGTGTAAACCCAAATTTTTTCTTGGTGCAAATAGTCGAGCAAGTCATTAAAAGTGGTTTTTGCGCATTCGCCATCCATTAAGGTATTTAGGTTTTTCATCGAGGCTTGAATGGCAGAACGACAGGCTTGCGGCGCATTTTCGCCCAGTACAACACCAAAACGTGCCGCTTTACGCATCAGTTCGGTTTGAATGGTTAATGATAAAAAGGTTTGTTCACCTTTTAAAACCATTTTCAACGATTGATTACCACCGGGCAATGGGCGGCGGATATGATCTTCATACACAATCACCGTAAAGCTTTCTTTTAAGATATCCACCAAGCGATCGCAGTCGGAAATGCTATTTAAAATAATTTCAAAGGAATGACTGCGGGTTAAATCGTGTAAATTGATACGGTTTTTAATAAAATTACGAATCAGGCCAATATTGTTATCTTGTTTTTTAATACGCCCGGTAATTAAGTATTGCTGTAATAAATGGCTTAAATTCTTTTCCCAGACTTGCTGATATTCACAACGTTTCGGACGCGTTTCTAAAAGCGCGCTCTGAATTTGGTTAAACATATCTAAATCAAGATTTTGATAACACAGATATTCTAAATTGTCGGCCATTTCGTTCATACCCACAATGCGCGCCATCGGTACAAAAATATCGAAGGTTTCTTGGGCAATTCGTGCGCGCTTGTCTGGGCGCAGTGCATCTAGCGTGGTCATATTATGGTAGCGGTCGGCCAATTTAATAATAATGACACGTGGATCTTGTAAAGTGGCTTGCAAGATTTTACGAAAAGATGCGGCTTTATTGACTTGTTTGTCGCTAGAATGCGTCAGTTTGGTGACACCATCGACCAGTTCTGCAACGGTTTTATTAAATTTTTGGGTAATTTCTTCTTTGGTGAATTCGGTGTCTTCAATGACATCGTGCAATAACGCTGCCATAAGCGTTTCAGGGTCTAAACGCATGCGCGCTAAAATACAACTGACCGCAATTGGATGCAGGATATATGGTTCGCCACTTTTACGTGTGATGCCGCTGTGAGCAAGGTCAGCAAAATCACAAGCCGCAAGTACTTGTTCGACGACACTTGCTTCTAAGTATTCATCGATAATAACTTTGAGCTGCTGCTTCGCTTGGCTGACATCTTCACCTGGCATAGACCACCTTTAAATTACAAAATATCCGAGTTCTCTAATGAAAAACATTCTGCCTAGATTGTCAAATTTTCGTTAACAAAAAGTACATAATTTTTTTCATTAAACCGATTGGTTTAGCCTATTTGGAGGTTATTTAGGCGGTACAAAGAAAAAAGCCTAGTTGGGCAAACTAGGCTTTTTTGCGAAAAATGTAAAGTTAGAAAGTAAAACCTTCTAAACCTAAACTATTCGCCGAAAGAGCAAGGTCAAGACTTGAAGTTTGATAATCTTGATCACGTTGCTTCAAGATATCTTTGCTTACATGTCCGATTGCAATTTCACGTAACGCAACCACAGTCGGTTTGTCATTGTCCCATTCTACAGTTGGTTCAATTCCCTGACGGGCTAATTGGCGCGCACGTTTACTTGCCACAAGAACCAATTCAAAACGGTTGTCTACGTGGTCTAAACAATCTTCAACAGTTACGCGTGCCATAACAAATCTCTTATCAGTTAAATTTAACTAGACTGCAAAGTATAGAATGCTTTGCCGATATACTCAAGTTTTAATCAACTTTCAGGCTTTAACAATTGAGCAATTAATTTTTGATGACGATGGGCTTGTTGTAATGTGCCTAAGCGATTGGCATTGACAATAGAATCGAGGTCGTGAAGCGCCTTGTTAAAATCGTCATTAATAATCACATAATCAAAGTTTAAATATTGCTGCATATCTGCCACAGCACAATCTAAACGATGTTCAATCACTTCAACCGCATCGGTACCGCGGTTAGATAAACGCTGACGTAAATCGAATTGGCTAGGCGGTAAAATGAAAATTTGAATCGATTCAGGGAACAATTTACGAACCTGTTCGGCACCTTGCCAGTCAATTTCGAGTAAAACATCGTGCCCTTTGGCAAGTTGCTGTTTTACTGTGGCCTGCGATGTACCGTAATAATTACCAAATACTTCAGCATATTCAATAAAACCACCTTGGTTGACTTGTTCAAGGAAGCTTTCTTTACTGGTAAAATGATAATGTACCCCGTCGAGTTCGCCTGGACGCTGACCCCGTGTGGTATGAGAAACTGAAACATGTAAATTGCTGACACGTTCAAGAAGGGCTTTTACCAGTGATGTCTTGCCCGTTCCTGATGCAGCAGAAACGACAAACAATAGACCCGACATGATATTTTTCCTGATATGATAAAATATCGTCTCTATTTTAAAGTAGAGTGCCGCTAAACTGAATAGTTTGTGTCACGAAGATACAAGAATTTCAGATAAATTGCTTTTAAGTGTGAAATTGAGGACCTTATGGAAATTGTATTGGCTAATCCCCGTGGTTTTTGTGCAGGCGTAGACCGAGCAATTGCAATCGTCAATCGTGCACTTGAATGCTTTCAACCGCCGATTTATGTGCGTCATGAAGTGGTACATAACAAATTTGTGGTGGATGATTTACGTCAGCGCGGTGCCGTTTTTGTTGAAGAATTAGATGAAGTACCTGACGATAACATTGTGATTTTTAGTGCGCATGGTGTATCTAAGGCGGTACAACAAGAAGCCAGTCGCCGTGGTTTAAAAGTGTTTGATGCGACTTGTCCTTTAGTGACCAAAGTACATATCGAAGTGACGCGTTATGCCCGAGAAGGGGTAGAAGCCATTTTAATTGGGCATCACGGTCATCCTGAAGTTGAAGGCACCATGGGGCAGTATGATCTGTCAAATGGTGGTGCCATTTACTTGGTTGAAGATGAAATAGATGTGGCTGCACTTCATGTTAACCATCCTGAAAAAGTTGCTTTTGTGACCCAAACTACCTTGTCGATTGATGATACCGCCAAGGTAATTGATGCATTGCGTGCCAAATATCCAAGTATTCAAGGGCCACGTAAAGATGATATTTGCTATGCCACGCAAAACCGTCAAGATGCGGTGCGTGACTTGGCAACCCAATGTGATGTGGTTTTGGTGGTGGGATCGCCCAATTCATCAAATTCCAATCGTTTAAGAGAGCTTGCTGAGCGCATGGGCAAACATGCCTATTTGGTAGATAATGCCGATCAACTTCAATTCGAATGGTTTGAAAAAGACAGTCGTATTGGGGTAACCGCTGGCGCATCTGCACCTGAAATTTTAATTAAACAAGTGATTCAGCGCTTACAAGATTGGGGCGCGCAATTGCCAAAAGAATTAGATGGGCGTGAGGAAAATATCACCTTTAGTTTGCCGAAAGAGTTAAGAATTCAAGTCACGCAAGCTTAAAATTTTTATTAGATTTAAAAGCGGATAGGATGTTATCCGCTTTTTTGTACCTTTTGTCTGTATCGTATCGTTATTGTGATACTGCGTAGTATAATTTTTAAAGAATAAAATAGGGGGAAGGTCGTAATGCGACCAGTAAGGGGTTTTACATTAATTGAACTGGTCATCACCATTGTGGTGTTGGCAATTATTGCCACAATGGCTGCTCCATCATTCTCCCGTATGATTTTACGTCAAAACTTAAATAAAAGTGCCCGTGAATTGGCGATTGTTTTGAATGACGCACGGGTGGATGCTGTTTTACATCACAATTCTGTGGGGGTTAGTCTTGATTCTACCAGTACAAATTGGCAGCCTGCAGGTAAATCTGTTTTGGTATCAAACATAAAAAGCATAACCTTTCGTTCAGATGGATTGGTGCAAGACCCAAGCAACACAGCGCAGCCTTTACAAAGTGAACAGATCACTTTTCTGCTATGCGATCAACCACAAGAACAGGCAGCTTATTCACAACAAGTGAGTATTTCTCGCATGGGAACAATCCAGCAAGGGGCATTAGTTGAAGGGGGGTGTCATGCAAATTAAGACTCAACAAGGTGTGGGTTTGTTAGAAGTCCTAGTTGCCCTGATGTTGTTAGCAATTGCAGTACTTGGTTTTGTCGCGTTGCAATTACGTGCGGTGGAGGCGACATCTGAAGGATTTAATCGAATTCAGGCGATGAATATTGCGCGTGATTTGGCTGAAAAAATAAGAATGAATAATAGCTCAGATGCTATTTCGGCTTATCAAGATATATTAAGAAATAATACAGCAACGAGTCAGGCAAGCAGTACGGGTGGCTCGTGCTATACATCAAGTTGTTCTCCAGCTGATAAGGCGCGATCCGATGCAAGAGAATCTTTTCAACAAGCAAGCAATGCTGGTATGACATTAAGTATGATGGTTTGTCCTGCAACATCGAGTGGACGACAGTGTATTTATGTGGCGTGGGGAAAAACACAGCCTACCGATACAACGGTGAGCGATAGCACTAGTGCCTGTACGAGAAGTACTGGTTCTAGTTTTGCTTATGTCGATAATTCAACCTGTATTGTGATGGAGACGTATTAATATGCAGAAGTCACAACAAGGGTTTACGCTTATTGAGCTTATGGTTTCTTTGGTTTTAGGGCTCATTATTATTGCTGCTGCCACCATGTTATTTATTGCGGGTCAAAAAAGCTTAGCGTTACAACAAGGTTCAGCAGATATTCAAGATAATGCCAATTTTGCTTTAAATTATATGACACGAAATATTCGCATGGCGAATTTAGATAGTTCATCTGTGAATATGGTTGGAACTCCTGAGGGTAACTCAACCAATTTGGGTAGCGGTATTATTTTTAGTACAAAACAATTATTAGATGTGACAGCAGTATCACAAAGTGCTGTGAGTGGTACTTCAAATGTTACTGTTGGAAGTGATCAATTGGTTATTCAATATTTACCTACGCAAACACAAATTACCAATGGGTTGTATGACTGTGAAGGGACTAAAGTTGAAGATACTTCAACTTATGTCATAGAGCGCTATTTTGTTCGTGCCGATAATCATCGAGCAGCGAATGAAACAGCGGAGAATGCTTTAGGCTTGGCTTGTGCTGCGGGGCGTTCAAATAATATTGCTGCTTTTAATGCAGCAAATGGTCAAATTCTTATGAAGCGTGTGGATTATTTTCATGTGCTGTTGGTGGTGCAGGATAGTTCAAATAACTTGCGAGATATGAGCATTGCTGATTATTTAAGTCAAACACCTACGGCGCGTATTTTAGGTGTGAAACTCGGCATTTTAGCCCGTTCAAGTCAATCTATTGGGGCGGATTCAAATGTAGATTCAAGGAATAAAAAGCCCTTTAATGTTTTAGATCAGGCAGTCACTTTAAATAGCACCATTCAAAATTCAAATGTGAAAAATCTACGCCAAGTTTTTATCCAGTCCGTTGCAATGCGCAATGCATTAGGGGGGCGTTCATGATTATTCAGCGACGTGCTCAGCAAGGGGCAACTTTAATTATTGTTTTGATGATTTTATTGTTGATTATTATTATTGGAACTTTAGCCGTTAAGCAAAGTTTAGTGTCACTTAATATTGCAACTGCTGGGCAAGCGCAGCAGTTATTGTTTGAAAATTCTGATACGGCATTATTTCGTGTGGAAGACCCAAAGCAAGTTGAAACTCAGCTAGCAGCCAATGGTATGTTTGCTTATTTTGACTCTTCAGACCATGCACAAGATCAATTGGTCTTTTGTTACGAAGGTAAAAATGACAATTTCTTTAGTTTGCAAAATGCGAGTGTTATTTCTTCAGATGGCACGATAACAAAAAATGGTAGTGCTGGGTTCTGTACGGAAAAATCTTATACGACAGGCCGATCTGCAATTGTGTCGCAGGTTTATTTAAGCCTCGCAAGTGCTTCATCACAACCATTAGTGAATTTAACAGTAGGAATGAGTACTGGACAAACTGCCAATATTTCAAATGCCACGAAACAAATCACAGTGACAGTAATTTCGGTACTGCCAGGCCTTACTGCTTATACACCTGCAAATTTAGAAGCCTGTTTTAAGAAGAATCAAGATGATGTGGGAGCATGTTTTAAACAACTTAATGTTCCATATAACATTCAGCGTGCAGATTACACAGTAAGTGCCGCACCAACTTTAAAAACATCGTAATGGATTGGGGATTTGTGATGAAAAAAGAGTTTCAAGGAAAAATACTTTCTTTTACGGTGTCGGCTTTGATGGTGGCAACGCTTTGCCAAACTACGGTTAAAGCAAGTGACATCTCTATTTATAGTAATGCCACAGGTGGAAAAACTACAATTACCTTAATGCTAGATACTTCAGGAAGTATGGCGGGTAGAGCTTGTGATGTTGCAGATAGCTACAATGAAAATCTTGTAAATTTTTATTCTGAAAATTCAGCTACTACACCCAAATATACTCGGTATTATTGTCAAAGAAAAAGAGGTGATCAAACCAAAGCGTACAATCGTATCACACGCTTGAAAGATGCAATCTTTACCTTAATGGATAATCAGCAGTTAGACTCAAGAACTGTTTCGATTGGTTTAGGTCAGTTTTCAACACAAAGTAAAAGCGATGGAACATCAATTGCTGCCGATGGCTCTAGTGGGAAAATATTAGTTCCGGCGCGTCCTTTAGATGATGCTCAGCGTTTAGCGATTAAAAATGCAATTGCTCGATTAGATGGAGCAAATGGTACACCCACAGCCAATGCCTATGCTGAAGTAGCAGCATATATGTTGGGGACAAATACAACTGCCAATATTCAAGGCATGCGAGAAGCTTATGTGAGTACAGGTCGTTATTCGTGGGGAAGTCCTGAATTTGGCAAATGTACCCAATGGTCTGGTTTGTATTGTACCTATTGGCAGGCAAATAGTGGTTTGTTATATGGTACTCAAGGTGCACCTACACAACCTTGTGCGTTTTATTCAAAGGGTACGACTTGTCTGCTTGAACCAGCATCAGGCAGTGCTGCAGAGATTGGCTATAGTGGTTTTTTAAACTCTGTTCGCGACTCTAAAAAACTAAATAATCAAAATGAGTATCAGAGTCCATTAGAGACAACCAATGCCCAATGTAATGGACAAGGTATATACTTTTTAACAGATGGTCGCCCAAATAGTGCTCCTTATCCTGTTCCTTTAATGCAAGCTGCTTTGGGGAATAAAGGTTCACTATTTAGTGTGCCAAGTCAGGGGGGGTTACCTAACGGCGCTGAAGCAGGAAACAGCATCACTGCAATTGGCGAGTTTGCAAAAGCTTTAAATGATTCCAAACGTAACCCATTAGGAATTCCTATTAAAACCGCTGTAGTTGGTTTTGGTTCAGAATTTAATATTGACCGCAGTGCGGTAATTAAACGTTTGCCTTATATTAATAATAGTGGTGTTACAACGGGAGAAATGCGAGATTACTACGACTGTTCAAAAATTCCAGCTGCACAAGTAGATGCGAAAAATGCGTGTAATTGGGGGGCAAAATCTCATCCTAATTTGCCTGGAGTCGGTGGATATGGCGAAGGTGGTTTTTACTCGGCACAATCTACAGATGATGTAATCACAAGTATCGTTAAATTTGTAGATGATGTGAAGCCCACATTTGACCCAATCTCGACTGGTACCCCAACACTTCCTCAAGATGCATTAAATCCAATACGTGCTTTACCTTATGGCTATTACGCATCATTTACCCCAACACCTCAAGATAGTACTCAGCTTTGGTTGGGGAATTTAAATAAATACAAATTGATTGAGGGGCAGTTGTATGGTGCAGATGGGGTGAGTAAATTATTTTCAGAAGGGACGTTAAATACAGGTGCAGCAGGTCTTTGGTTGGGTGGTGTTAAAGGGCAGTTGAATTTGGGCATGAACAGCGCATCCCTACTCAATCGTACCCTGTATACCAATCGCAGCATTGGCACTAATCCTGCTGAGGTTGCGACGCTAAATGCGGTGACTTTAGATGGTGGAGCTTTAAAAGATGATCCTCAGCGAAATTATTGGTTGAGTTTACTCGGATATGATATTGCTGAAGATAATAAAGATACATTAGATCTGTTTGCGACCAAAACGGCTACCTTGCGTCAGTTAGGTGCGGATATGCATTCAACCCCAATTTTATTAACCCAAGGCGGAAAAATCGAGTCTGACTTAAGCACGAAGAACCGTGAAGATTATTTGCTTTTTGGTACAACCCAAGGTCTATTGCACGTTATAGATAAAGATGGCAAAGAGGTTTTTGCTTTTGTACCAAACGAAATGATGGAAAATAGTCAACAACGTAAAGCCTTTATGAACCCAGCGATGAGTACAGGTGGGCGTAATCAGTTGTTCTACGGGATAGATGCACCTTGGGTTGCATATACCAAATATGTTGCAAATCAAGATGGATCGTTGACTGTTGGAACATCTGACCGCAGCCAAGATATTCATGGCACACAATATGTGTATGGCGGTTTACGCATGGGTGGGCAAAGCTATTATGCTTTAGATTTAGCTGATATTAAGAAACCAGCTCTGAAATTTCATATTAATCCAAAAGAGACTGCTTCAAATATTGTGAATTCGACTAAATCAAATAATGTTGATGCACTTAATTATATGGGGCAAAGTTGGTCTAAGCCTACGATTGCTCGCGTGAAGTTTGGCGGTGTATCTAAGTTAGTCATGATTGTTGGTGGTGGTTATGATGTAGGATATGAAGCCGATAATTATAATCAAACCAATAAAAAAGGTGCGGGCATTTATATGTTTGATGCCGAAAATGGCGACCTCTTATGGTGGACAAGTGCAAATGCTACAGCTGCCATGGGGGCCCAAGCTTTTACCCAAAGCAATGATTTGAAATATAGTGTGGCCAGTCAAATTAACACGCTTGATCGAGATGGCGATGGTTTGGTCGATAGTTTATATTTTGGTGATTTGGGCGGGCAAATATTTCGTATTGACTTGAATAATGCTTTATCAAAAAGTGACCATGCAATTGATGCACGTGTTGTCTTATTAAATAGTCAACATGTTGATAACGGCAGCAGTCCTCGTTTTTATGAAATACCAAGTATATCTGTGCAACGCGATGAAGAAAGCCATTTATTTGTTGCTGTGGCCTTAACTTCTGGTAACCGTAGTAATCCACTGGCTGGTGTGGTAGGTATGAATAACAGTCAATTCAGTGCAAGTGCTGAAGATGGTGTATTTGTTATTTATGATAAAGATGTGGGTCGTACTGACTTCTATACTAGAAATACCGACCCGGCTAAAGGATTGCAAACCCAAAACGTGAAGTTGGCTTCACTCAATAAAAATAATATAAATGGTGTTTCTGTTACTGGAAATAACGGTTGGATATATCTGTTTGGTTCGGGTGCTGGTGTTTATAAGGGTATGAATGGCCTTTATGCAGTAGATAGTATTTTATATGCCAATGTCTACTATCGTGATGG
The DNA here is from genome assembly GCF_035615615.1 of Acinetobacter sp. MD2(2019). Classification (NCBI taxonomy): domain Bacteria; kingdom Pseudomonadati; phylum Pseudomonadota; class Gammaproteobacteria; order Moraxellales; family Moraxellaceae; genus Acinetobacter; species Acinetobacter sp. MD2(2019). The sequence continues at coordinate 75,325 of NZ_VTDU01000003.1, forward strand.
AAAAGGGATTGGCGGGTCTTGTGGTGCGGGCGTTAAAGGAGACTCCTACTTATATCGTTTCTGTTTACCTACGGGAAAATGTGACCGTTTTCAATCGTCATTAAATGCAGTAAATGGTAGTGCTGATCGTATTAAACTGGGCGCAGGTTTGCTCGGTTCTACTTTAGGTGCTGCAAATCAGCAAGGGAATGAGATCAAAAGTAGTGTGACATCTACAACAGATTGTACTGATATTAAAAATAAAAATAATATCGAATGCCAAACTTTCTCTAGTGATGGGTCGATTAAAACTCTGCGCTGGTACGAGATGAATAAATAGGAGATCGCATGAGAAATATATCTTCTATTAAGGGGTTTACTTTAATTGAGCTTATGGTCGTGGTAGTGATTGTAGCGATTCTCGCTGCAATTGCTATTCCAAGCTATCAAGAATATGCGCGACGTTCGCGTACAGCGCAAGCTGAACAAGAAATGCAACGCTTAGCGGTGTTGCTTGAGCGTTCTAAGTCGCGTAATTTTAGCTATAAGAGCTTTTCTACAGTTCAAACGACTGTTGCTGATAAAACGCAATATCCTTATACAATTTCGGTTGTGGATGGAAGTTCAACAACTACAGCAATAGCTCTTGCCAGTGGAACAGGGCAAAGTTGGGCGATTAATGCAACCACAACTGATCCTAGAAATTACAGTCTGTTAATGACCAGCTCTGGGATTCGATGTAAAAATAAGACATCTACAAAAGTTACTTATGCTAGTTGTGGTACCACCGCAGAGGGTTCAGAGAATTGGTAATGCAAAAACAAAATCGAGCGGGTTTCACCCTCATAGAACTCATGATCGTTGTGGCAATTATTGCTATTTTAGCGGCAATTGCCTATCCGTCTTATACCAGTTACAAAGTGCGAACCAATCGCGCCGATGTGCAAAGTGAACTTATGCAGATTGCAGGCAGTTTGCAAAGTTATAAGCTTGTAAACAACAGCTATAAAGATGCAACAATCTCTGGCGGCGGTATAACAGAAAACTATCCAACTACAGGAACAGCCTATTATACCATTAGCTTAGAAGTAGATAAGTCTGATAATCAAGGCTATACACTCACTGCAACACCTGCCGTAACAACCGTACAAAATGGTAATGGCGTGGTCTGTTTAAACCAAGATGGGCAAAAATTTTGGACCAAAGGCGCAACAGCGTGTGTGTTATCGAATAGTTCGACTTGGGATGGCAACTAAGTTTACAGATTAGTCAAAAAAGCATCTTTCCTTCAGCGCAGTTTTCACGTAAAATATTGCCCTCTATGAAAGGGGTTTGAAGCGTTATCGGTGGTCGATAACAGGGATAATCCGTAAGAATTATAAGGTTTTTATCATGGTTGTTATTCGTTTAGCGCGCGGTGGTGCAAAAAAACGTCCATTCTATCAAATCGTTGTGACTGATAGCCGCAATGCACGTGATGGTCGTTTCATCGAACGTATTGGCTTCTTTAACCCAACTGCTCAAGGTCAAGCTGAAAAACTTCGTTTAGACGCAGATCGTTTTGCTCACTGGGTTTCTCAAGGTGCTCAACCTTCTGAACGTGTTGCTTCTTTAGCTGCTCAAGCTAAAAAAGCTGCTTCTGCTGCATAAGTAGAGAACGCCCATGACTCCAACACAGAATGTTCCTGAAGATCGGATTCAGATTGGACAGCTACGTTCCGCTTATGGACTCAATGGGTGGCTCTGGGTGTATTCCAATACAGAACCCATGAGCAATGTGTTTGACTATCTGCCTTGGTATATCCAAACCAAGGCTGGATGGCAAACCGCCAGCGTCAAACGTTGGAAACCACATGGCAAAGGTTTGGTTGCTGCATTAAAAGGTGTGGCAGATCGCACCGCAGCCGATGAATTGGTTGGTGCCACGATTTGGATTTCTAAGAGTCAGCTTCCTCAACCAGAAATGGATGAGTATTACTGGTCAGATTTAAAAGGCTTAACCGTGTTAGGGCTAAATGATGACGAGCAAGAAGTGAACCTTGGAAAGATTCATGAAATGTTCGAAACGGGTGCCAATGATGTGATGGTCGTGCATGCCACACCAGACAGTATTGATGCTGAAGAACGCATGATTCCATGGCATAAAGATGTGGTGCAACGTGTTGATCTTGAAGCGAATCGTATTTACGTCAATTGGGGCGTAGATTACTAATCTTTTCGATTAGGCAAACGCAGTAGGAAAAAAGGAGTCTGCGATGTTTTTTGCAGTCATTACACTTTTTCCCGAAATGTTTGATGCGATAACCGCGCACGGGATTAGCGGGCGTGCAGCAAAACGTGAATTGGTACACGTGCATTGTATTAATCCGCGCGATTTTGCTGAGGGCAACTACAAACGGGTGGATGAACGGCCCTGTGGTGGTGGTCCGGGTATGGTGATGATGGCTGAGCCGTTGGCAAAAGCAATTAATTATGCCAAACAACTTGCGCTGCAAGCAGGCTGCCAAAACAGCCCTGTGATTTATATGTCACCGCAAGGAAAAACGCTGAATGAGTCTGCTGTGCAACAATTTGTCGACTATGACGGTTTGATTGTACTGTGTGGGCGTTATGAAGGTGTCGATGAGCGTTTAATCGAAAAATATGTCGATCAAGAATGGTCAATTGGTGATTACGTGTTGTCGGGTGGGGAATTGCCTGCAATGGTGCTGCTAGACAGCATAATTCGGCGTTTACCTGAAGCGATGTCAGATGAACAATCGCATATTCAAGATTCTTTTGTAGATGGTCTGCTCGATTGTCCACAATATACCAAGCCTGATCATTTTGAAGGTTTAGATGTGCCTGAGGTACTTAAATCGGGGCATCATGCCAATATTGAAAAATGGCGTTTTTTGCAGCGTTATCAACGAACTTTAGAACGTCGACCTGAGTTGGTCGAAAAAGTCGAATTGAGCAAGCAGCAAAAAAAATGGCTAAAAGAGCAAAAATAAATCTGCATTGCGTATGTAGATAGAGCAGTAAAACCAGAAGCTTTGCTTCTACCAGTTTTTAAAATCTTAAATCGATCATTCATCAATTTAAGATTATTCAGGCCTCTTATTACTTTTTTATTTAGATAAAAAAGTTTAGGGGGAAAGCAAACGGGTCGATATGCGATTGAGCCTCTATCCCCAGCGGTTATTCAGACCTCTCTGAACCCGCAATTATGGAGTATCCCACATGAGTGGTAAGCATCCTTTAGTTCAAGCAATTGAAAATTCACAATTAAAATCTGATATCCCAGCTTTTGCTCCGGGTGACACTGTTGTCGTTCAAGTTAAAGTTAAAGAGGGTGATCGTGAGCGTCTTCAAGCATTTGAAGGTGTTGTAATTGCGAAGAAAAACCGTGGTTTGAACTCTGCGTTCACAGTACGTAAAATTTCTAGCGGTGTTGGTGTTGAGCGTGTATTCCAAACTCACTCTCCAATCGTTGCTAAAATTGAAGTTAAACGTCGTGGTGATGTTCGCCGTGCGAAACTTTATTACCTACGTGAATTGTCTGGTAAAGCTGCACGTATCCGTGAAAAATTACCAGCACGTAAACAAGGTTAATTTTAGCCTTGCTTGCGAGCAAAAAAATGCGCCAATTTTGGCGCATTTTTTATGGGTGATGATTTGGGCTTTATAAACCTTGTAGTTTTAATCGGTTGGCATGTTGACGGTAAAGTGCCACCGGATCGGGTGAGAAAATACTGCGCATACCAAGGATTTGGTTAATTTCATCTAAATGGCTGTAATTATAATTATCTCGAATGACTTTACCAAAATGTGTACTGCAACGATCGACCAATCCATCATTATCCCGATTTAAATAAACCAATGGGCCAATACTGGCAATGGCACTGTCGGTCACATCCAGCGGATTGGTAATTTGCCCTGTACCGGTCCAAGAGTAGTAATAAATCCCATTGTTATAGCCGGCCCCATTTTGAGCGCACGATGCTGCGAGTGCAGCGCTTGGATATTTGCGGTTAAACTCAGCCGAGCCCGCTTGGCTAATTGACTGTAAAGAGCGTGTGGTGCTGATGGGTAAATTGGAATTACCTTCTGCCCACTGAATGGTCGGGCTTAAAATATGGTTGCCCACCAAATTCATCACCGAATGCAGTGGATTACTCGATAAAACCGTGTCGGCAACTTTAGAGCCACGGAATGTGCCACCCACACCTGTCAGCGAGGCGACATATTCAGGTTTAACAATTTCGATATAACGAATGGTCGGGCCGCCGTGGCTATGCCCAATTAAGTTGACTTTATCTTGCCCAGTAATAGCTCTGACTTCTTCAATTTGTTGCAACAGTTGTTCACCACGCACTTCAGTCGACTCAAGCGGAGAAAGTTGTGTTGCAAATACATTGGCTCCATTACGTGCTAAATCGGGAAGTACTTGGTAGAAATAATCCATGCCAAAGCTACTGGTACCTAGGCGAGTAAAGCCGAACATGCCATGCACAAAAACAATGGGATAACGCGTGGTGGCATAATGGTTATTTGCGGTGACACTCGGATATTGCAAGTTTGCTGAGCTTGACATACTGATGCCAAAACATAAACCAAGACTAACAAGTAACGCAATTTTTTTCATGGGTCTTTCCTTTTAGATCATGCGCATAGATCCAATCTATGCGAGAAGTGAGTTTAAAAACTTAATTCAGTAGCGAACTGTTGCCCTGATCGTGTGTTGTTTCAAAGGCTTTTAAGCGAATCCGCTCTTGTTGGGTGCTAAATTGCTGTTGTTGCAATTGTTGAATTTGTTGTTGCTTACTTGAATCGCTATCGTTGCTTTTTAGAATGTTGTCCCGCTCAGTTAAGTATTGGCTGACACGGCTATTCCACGCTTGTCGGTTCTGATCGAGGGTTTCAAGACGTTGTGCTGCTTCGCGACCAACCAAATCAATACGCATGTCCTGAATTTGTTCAGGCGTGGCATGTTGAGCTTTGAGTTCTGCGGTGAGTTGATGTAAATCTTGTACTACGGTTTGTTGTTTAATTTGCTCGCGCCAACTTTTTGGTAAATCTTCCAGTAAGCTTTTGAGGCGTGTGGCTTTTTCTGCACTGGTGAGCGCTGTGTTTTGCAAAACCTGCATGCGCTTTAGGGTATAGTCATCGTATAGATCTTCATTGCCAAATAAGCCTGCAACTTCAGCACTTGAAAAGAATTTTTGCCGCAAGGTTTGGGTTGCTGTTAATACATTTTGATAATAGCTACTGTCGTTCGGATTCACGCTTGGCACAGACAATTGCCCCAATGCTTCACGATATTTTAAATAGCGCGACCATAAATCAATGATTTCGCCTGAGGCAGGAGCTTGAAACGACATTTGTGCATAGTGTTTTAAATCTTGGTCAATTTGGGCAAAATTTTTCTCGCCATATTGGGTAATAAAATATTCGTAACAATCTCGGGTTTGCTCATTCACCACCAGTTTATGCCTAAAATTGAGTTTGATTTGACAGTCTATTTGCGTATCGGTTTGACTATTGCTTCTGCTGGATGTTGAAAGATTGGCTGCCATCGCCTGATTTTGAGCCGATGATTCCGATGCCGTAGGATTTAAGGCAACTCCATTGCTATTCGACACGCTTGCAGTGGTTTTTTTCGCTAAAAACCAAAACAATACTGCGATCAATACGATGACGATAAGAAATATCACCAACCACGTTCGGCTGGTCTGTTGTTTTGGCATTGAATGTCCTTTTCATTTTCTTCATTTTTTTGATTATATTGTTGTTTTAAGTGATGAGCGATTTTTAAACTGAACTAATTAGTGCAAATGCACTATTTTTAATCTAAGTTAATGAATAATTAAATAAAATAAGTCAACATGGCATTTGTTACTTGGACAAATACGTGCATTTTGTCTCAAACTTAACAAAATGTTTATAAGTTGTCATTTTGTTTGGGTGTTGTTAGAATGCAGCGTCTTTTAGATCAAAGCTGGAAATATGTCTGCCGCTAAGCAAAAAATTGTTCGCCGTCCCATTAGTGGTGTTTTCTTATTAAATAAACCGCTAGAGATTAGTTCCAATGCTGCATTGCAAAAAGTGCGTTGGCTATTTCGAGCTGAAAAAGCAGGGCATACTGGGGCACTCGACCCACTGGCAACGGGTTTATTACCCATTTGTTTGGGCGAAGCGACCAAGTTTTCACATTATTTATTAGATTCAGTCAAGCGCTACCAAACCACCGTGCGCTTGGGCGTAACTACGGCAACAGGCGATGTCGAAGGCGATATTTTAGAACAAAAACAAGTGCCTGTTTTGACTGCTGAAAAAATTGAGCAAGTTTTGGCGCAATTTCGTGGCGATATTCAGCAAATTCCACCGATGTATTCGGCACTTAAACGTCAAGGCAAACCGCTGTATGAATTGGCACGCCAAGGCATTGAAGTGGAACGTGAAGCCCGGCCGATCAGCATTTATCATTTAGAATTACTCGATTTTAGCACCGACAGTATTACCTTAGATGTGACCTGTTCTAAAGGTACTTATATTCGCGTGCTTGGTGAAGATATTGGGCAGGCTTTAGGCTGTGGCGGACATTTAACGCGCTTACACCGCATTGGCACAGGCGCGTTTGATTTAATTCCTGAATATACCATCGACTATTTAGAAAGCTTAACTGAAGCTGAGCGCGAAGCTTTGCTATTGCCGGCCTATGCACCGGTCGATCATTTTCCGAAAGTCCAAATTCCTGAAGGTCGCGGTGCTTATTTCTGCAATGGCATGGAAAGCAATATTGAGCATGCTGCGGCAGCGCAAGTGCTGGTTTTTGATGCCGAAACTTGTTTGGGTTTGGCTGAAATTACCGATAAAAAACGTTTGGTTCCGAAACGGATTCTACATTTAAACAAGTGATATCAATATGGATATAAGTGTTCTGACTGCCCTTAGTTTAATTGGGTTTGCTTTTACAGCGGGAGCGATTGATGCTGCGGTGGGCGGTGGTGGATTAATTCAAATTCCCGGAATTATGAGTACCTTCCCAACGATGTCGACGGCAACCGTAATTGGAACCAATAAAATGTCGTCTATTTGTGGCACGGCATCGGCAGCATATACCTTTGCGCGAAAAGTGAAGCTACAGTGGAAGTTATTGGCGGTAATTGCCATTTGTGCATTAATCAGCTCATTTGCAGGCGCGGCATCTTTGTCGATGATTCCGCAATCGGTGCTGCGACCGTTTGTTTTTGTCATGCTGATTGTGATTGCCATTTATACGTTAATTAAAAAAGATTTTGGGCAAGTGCATTATGAACTGCGCATCACGCCTAAAGTGTTAATTTTAGCGGCAATTGGCAGTTTAGCGATTGGCTTTTATGATGGTATTTTTGGCCCGGGCACAGGCAGTTTCTTCATATTCTTTTTTATTCGCTTTTTAGGGGTCGACTTTTTACATGCGTCCGCGCTGTCTAAAATTGGCAACTTTATGACCAATTTTGCCGCGTTAAGTTTTTTAATTCCAACCGGACATGTGTGGTTGGGGGTTGGCTTAATGATGGCGGTTGCCAATGTGATTGGTTCAGTGGTTGGCGTACGCACCGCATTAAAATACGGCAGTGGTTTTATCCGTAAAATTTTCTTGGTGTTGGTAAGTATTTTAATTTGCCGAATTGGTTATCAAATGTTTTTTTAATGGGCGGATTCAGCTTAAAAAAAGCATCCTGAATATTCAGGATGCTTTTTTTTCGGCGTTAAGTTGTCTTTCAATTCGCTGTTTGGCTTGGTGCGTGGTGTAAGTACAACCTAAAGATGCCAAAATAATCATTAACAGTGCCAGCCATTGTGTCCAGAGTAAATGTTCCGATAAAAATAAAATGCCAGAGAGCGCCGCCATGACGGGTTCTAAACTCATCAGTGTACCAAAAGATAACGGGGTTAAATGTTTGAGTGCCACCATTTCAAAAGAAAAGGGCAAGGCACTGGCCAGTAAAGCCAAGCCAATAAAATAAAACACATACGGCACAGATAAAACCTGTGCAGGCATGCCCGTACCCAGCGCGATTGGCATTAAAATACATGAGCCAACAAACATGCCTAAACAAACGGTATGTTGCCCTGAAATACCTGAACTTTTTTGTCCTGATAAAATATAAATGGCCCAACATGCACCGGCAAGTAGGGCTAAGGCGACCCCAAAAAGATCTAGAGAGGCGTTCACATCGTGAAAAGGAAACATCAACACCAAGCCAAAAATGGCTAAAAGCACCCAAATAAAATCGAAACGAGTTTTGGCATGAAATAATGCCACGCTTAATGGCCCGACAAATTCAAAGGATACCGCAATGCCTAATGGCAAACGTTGTAGGGATAAATAAAAAATTGCATTCATGCCTGCCAGTGCAGCACCATAACTGCAAATGGTTTTCCAGCGGATAGCACGAAAATCGACTGTCCAAATCTTAAAAAAAATTGCCAATAAGCTAAACCCTAAAAAAAGTCTGAGCGCGGCCACACTCAGCACAGGAAATACCGCAAAGAGGCTTTTGGCTAAAGAGGCGCTGCTTTGCACACAGATCATGGCAAGCAACAGCAAACATAAGGACTGTATAGTGGTGTTTTTGTTCAGCATTTAGGTCTATCTAAGATTTATTTTCATGCAGCATGCCTGAAAAATAAAAAAGCCACAACCGTATGGCTGTGGCTTTTCTGATGCGCTTTGAAGGATTAGAACAATACGCGTACGCGAATAGTACCTTCAACGTGATTCAACATATCGAGCGCTTCTTGAGAAGCTGATGCGTCGACATCCATAACTAAATAGCCGACATCACCTTTGGTCATTAAACTTTGACCAGAGATGTTAATGCCTTGTTCTGCAAACAGGTTGTTAATTTTAGATAACACGCCTGGAATGTTTTTATGAATATGCAATAAACGGTGTTTGCCTTCTGCAAGTGGCAAGGCAATTTCAGGGAAGTTCACCGCAGAAAGTGTCATACCCTTGTCGGAATAAGCCACAAATTTCTCTGCAACTTCTAAACCAATATTGGCTTGCGCTTCCATGGTTGAACCACCCACGTGAGGGGTTAAAATCACGTTGTCTAAACCACGCAGCGGTGATACAAATTCTTCACCATTGGCTTTTGGTTCTTTCGGGAATACATCAACCGCCGCACCAGCAATATGACCCGATTTAATCGCATCGGCTAAATCTTCAATGACTACACACGTACCGCGTGCAGCATTTAAGAAGATAGACCCTTGTTTCATTTGTGCAAATTGTTCTTTCTTAAAGAAATTACGGGTAGATGGAACGTCTGGAACGTGTAAAGTCACCACGTCTGCGGTTGCAAGCAATTCGTTTAATGAACCGACTTGACGCGCATTCCCCATCGGTAATTTTGTGACTGCATCGTAATAAATGACGTGCATGCCTAAGCTTTCTGCAAGTACAGAAAGTTGTGAACCAATTGAGCCGTAACCCACGATACCTAAAATTTTGCCACGCGTTTCAAACGAACCTGCTGCCGATTTGTTCCAGCCACCACGGTGACAGCTTGCAGATTTTTCTGGAACGCCACGAAGTAGAAGAATAGTTTCAGCAAGCACTAATTCTGCAACCGAACGCGTATTAGAATATGGTGCGTTGAATACAGGAATACCACGTTGCATGGCTGCTTTTAAATCTACTTGGTTGGTTCCAATACAAAAACAACCCACGGCAATCAGTTTTTCTGCGGCTGCAAAAATTTCTTCGGTGAGTTGGGTACGAGAACGAATACCAATAAAGTGAGCATCTTTAATTGCGTCTTTTAGGGCATCGCCTTCAAGAGCAGTTTTGTGATAGTCAATATTGGTATAACCCGCAGCGTTTAGCGTATCAATCGCGTTTTGATGTACGCCTTCTAACAATAAGAAACGAATTTTATCTTTAGGTAGTGAAAGATGTTGGCTCATTACGGCTCCGCTACAAAGGCCAAATTTGGTCACAGGATAATAGCATAAGTCATGCTGCATGTTTATCCATTATCAATAATAGATATGGTAGGTATTGCTGAATAAAATTCAGTTTATACAGGCAGCAGCGTGACAACTATTCAAACAGGCATAAAAAGTCGTAACCATCCCGATGCGAATTTTGAAAGGCTGCTTTATCCAAAGGGTGCTTCTATGTAAAATAGTGCAAGCAATAGGCAGCTCGGCTGTGTGCTTTAGCCAGTTTAAAGGGTGCACTATTGCGATGTTTAACCCCCTATTTATTTCTTATTAGGCCTGTGAATGATGAATGCTCCAGTTGCTTTAACACCGGATTTACTCACCCAACTTACTGCTATTGTGGGTGAAAACCGCATTAAAACAGATGTGGATAGTTTACAGAACTGGGGACGTGATCATACTAAACACTTCGACCCAAATCCGTCGGTTGTGGTTTTTCCATCGAGCACAGAACAAGTCCAAGCCATTGTAAAACTTGCCAACCAATTTAATATTGCCATTACCCCATCGGGTGGGCGTACTGGTCTTTCGGCAGGGGCGGTGGCCGCCAATGGCGAAATTGTGGTCAGTATGGATAAAATGAACCAAATTTTGGAGTTTTTCCCAGCCGATCGTATGGTGCGTGTACAGGCAGGGGTGGTGACAGAGCAACTGCAAAATTATGCCGAAGAACAAGGCATGTATTATCCAGTCGATTTTGCTTCGGCGGGCTCTAGCCAAATGGGCGGTAATATTGGCACCAATGCCGGCGGTATTAAAGTGATTAAATACGGCATGACACGGAATTGGGTGTTGGGCTTAACCGTAGTAACCGGCCAAGGCGACGTGCTGCGTTTAAACAAAGGCATGGTTAAAAATGCTACGGGTTATGCCATGCAGCATTTATTTATTGGTGGCGAAGGCACTTTAGGTTTGGTGACGGAAGCGGAAATTAAATTAGAACGCCAACCGCAAGATTTACAAGTAATGGTTTTGGGCGTCCCTGATTTTGCTGCCATTATGCCAATTTTACATGCCTTCCAGAGCAAAATTGATTTAACTGCTTTTGAGTTTTTTGGCGAATTGGCCATGCAAAAAGTGTTAGATCATGGTCATGTACAACGCCCATTTGAAACCGCGTGCCCATTTTATGTCTTGCTTGAATTTGAAGCGCCGTACGAGCCAATTATGGACAAGGCGATGGAAATTTTTGAACATTGCATGGAGCAAGGCTGGGTCTATGATGGCGTGTTAAGCCAAAGCTTAGAGCAAGTACAAAATTTATGGCGCTTACGTGAGGATATTTCTGAATCGATTGCGCCATTTACGCCGTATAAAAATGACATTTCGGTTTTGATTAGCCATGTTCCTGCGTTTATTGCCGAAATTGATGAAATTGTGACGCAAAATTATCCGGACTTTGAAATTTGCTGGTTTGGACATATTGGTGATGGCAACTTGCACTTAAATATTTTAAAACCTGAAAACTTAAGTAAAGATGAATTCTTTGCCAAATGTCAGGTCGTCAATAAATATGTGTTTGAAACAGTCAAAAAATACGATGGTTCAATTTCAGCAGAACATGGCGTCGGCATGACCAAAAAGCCATATTTAGACTATTCTCGTTCAGCAGAAGAAATTGAATATATGAAAGCCTTGAAAAAGGTATTTGACCCGAATGGAATTATGAATCCGGGGAAATTATTCGATTTGTAAAATCAGCGTGAATGAATTTAAAAGCGTATCGGAAGATGCGCTTTTTTTGTCTTAATGGTTGCGCAAGTGCAATCTATCTACATATAAGATGCTATCTGCCTAATTGAGCTGCCGAGCAGCTTAAGTACGTTTTCTCGACCATGTGTTAAAAAAATGTTATGCTACACTCATCTGATCGATACATTTTTATCGGTTCAATCCTTTACGATTTTTAAATCGCCCATCTTATTGATTTAATTTAATCTTTTTTGTTATCGGCTGTTCTATGCAGCGCGGTAGCTATTGCTATTGAAGAATACTCCATGCAACCAGTTCAACAAACATTAAGTCGCTCGACTTTAATGTTTCCTCTTGCTTTAGTTTTATTTGAATTTGCCGTTTATATGGGCAATGACCTAATTCAGCCCGCTATGCTGGCAATTACCCGTGATTTTGGGGTGGGCGCGAATTTGGCACCTTCTGCAATGTCGTTTTATTTATTTGGCGGCGCATGTGTGGCATGGCTACTTGGGCCATTGTCTGACCGAATTGGTCGTCGCCGTGTCTTGCTCACAGGCGCATTGTTCTTTGCGCTATGTTGTATTTTGATTTTATTCACCCAAAACATGCAACAGTTTTTAACCATGCGCCTTGTACAAGGCATTGGATTGACCGTTATTTCTGCTGTGGGATATGCCGCTATTCAGGAAAGCTTTGCCGAACGCGATGCCATTAAAGTGATGGCGTTAATGTCGAACATTTCTTTACTTGCACCGTTGCTTGGGCCTGTTGTTGGCGCATTTTTAATTGACTATGTGTCGTGGCATTGGGGCTTTATTGGTATTGCAGTGCTGACGTTAATTGCTTGGTTTGGCTTAAACCAAAGCATGCCCAAGCAACAACAAAGTGTGACTCAAAAAACATTTAATACCTTGTTCCAAGATTTTAAACAGGTTTTTTCAAATAAAAAATTCTTAGCTTTAGGTTTGGCATTGCCGTTAGGAAATATGCCACTGATGCTTTGGATTGCGCTTTCACCGGTTATGCTTGTGGATGAACTCAAGCTCAGTAGCTTTGCCTATGGCTTGTCACAATTTCCAGTTTTTATAGGCCTAATTGCAGGAAATATCGTCCTGATTAAAATTATGGATCGCTTTGAATTGGGACGTACAGTTTTGGTGGGCGTTCCAATGATGTGTTTTGGCGCATTATTTTTACTGGCGGCGGTTTTTGTTCCTGAACATGCTTTAGCTTTAATTTTAATTGGCATGAGCATTATTAGCTTTGGTGAAGGTTTGTGCTTCTCTGTGCTGTATCGTTTTGCATTAATGTCATCGGACGTATCTAAAGGGACTGTTGCGGCCTCACTTTCCATGCTTATTATGTTCGGCTTCTTTGTGTTTATTGAAGTTGGACGTTGGTTATATATGCAGTGGCATTTAATGGCATTTGCATGCAGTTGCTTGGCATTTTTGGCGATTTGGTTGTTGTATCCACGCGTTTTTTTAATGCAGGTGATGAAAGAGCGCCGTGAAGCAGGAACTTTTTAACACATTTAAAGAACAACCCCCGAGCCATGTGACTCGGGGTTGTTTTCTCTAATTGGTTGAGTTTAGCAAGCGTTCCATTTCTTCACGGTCAGGTTCATAGCTACAACCGAGCAAAACAAAATTACTTTTGCCTTGCATTTCCGATAAATTCAGATTGATGTGATAGCTGACATCGCCATCTACACCGCGTTCGGTACGTACCTTTTTAACCCCACGGAAAAAAGGCAATTTGCCATATTCGGTGTATTCAGGAATCTTAAATTGCTGGGCCAATTGTTGAACGTCGGCATCACGATACAGCGCTAAAATGGCATTCCCCGAAAGCGCAATTTCATGGGTTGCATGGCCAAATAAGTTAATCGGTTTGGCATTTTTATACACATAAAGCAAAGGCTGATCGGGCAGATTAATGCGTTTCCAACCTAATGTTTTAAATTCTTTTTCATAATCGGCACCTAAGGCGGCATATTGCTGATGACTTGCGCTGCATTCAATCATCTGTTTGAGTTCGTTTTGGCTTAGCGCATGGGCTTGACTGAAAAAAAAGCCCGTGCAGCCACATGCTGCGATAAGACGGAATAAAAAATGGTTCATAGATGAATCCTTTATCTGATTTCCTGTTGTAGCAATTGTTGGCTTAAATTGAGCAGCTCGGGTAAGGTTTCAAGCAATAAACTGATTTGTTTTAAAATTAATAAAACTTCGTCAGACAAATTAGGCTGCACACTTAACTGCTGAATTTCTAAAAGTTTGTTTTGAATTTCAACTTCAGGTAAAGCCTGATGTTGTAGCAATATTGCATTGAGCATGGTTTGGCACCACTGCATAAATGCTAAAATTTGTGGGTCTTTGACATAATTACGATGCACCCCTAAGGCCGAAATATAACTGAGTTGGCTATGGCTATAGACCAAATAACGAAAGGCGTTATGAATTAAGTTAGGATTCGGATGTGGCTCGGTACTTAAACTCGAAATCATATTCGCCAGTTCAGTTTGCTTGTTGTGGGCATTGCGCCGTGCTAGGCGATAAGCCATGCTGTTGTTTTTACCTTGCTGATATTGTTGCACCACTTCATTTAAATAATTCATCGTGGCTTGGGTGTTATTTTCAATATTTTTCGAGATATTACGAAAATTCCAGTCGGGCCAAATAAAGCTGACTGCTAACCATGCAATGCCACAGCCCAAAAGTGTATCAATAATACGTGGTAAAATAATGGCATAGCCTGCACCTTTCATATTAAAGATCAGTAACACCATTAAAGTTGCCATTAAAGTGGCAATCGAATATTTTTTGACCCTTAAATAATAAAAATACACCCCACAAATGACGGTCAGCATGAGCTGTCCTTCCACACTAGGGACAAAATACAAAATAGGAATGCCGAGCAATACACCCAATAATGTGCCTAAGGTGCGCATTTTTAAACGGCTTTTGGTCGCAAAATAACTACTTTGGCAGACGAATAAACCCGTGAGTAAAATCCAATAACCATTTTGCGAAAAGGGCAGTAACGAAACTGCATAACCGACAATAAAAATGATGGCAATACGAATGGCATGCCGAAACAATGCCGATTGTGGGCTTAAATGCGTTTTAAATTTTAAGACAAAATCGTGCCAATCTTGAACATCATCATCGAGTAAATTAAAGTTGTCATTGGTTTTGCTAATTAGCGCAGGGGCTTGTTTTTGCAAGTTATTTAAACTGGCCAATTGCTCGTGAAAATTATATAAATTTTTTAAAATCAGATGTAAATTGCGCACTTCTAAATTACTTGGATGCTGTGCAATCCAATCTTGCATTGAACTTTCAAGTTGTTCTAGCGCAAAACGATCTTCGGTGCGCGGTTCATAGGCTTTGCGTTGTAAAATACATTCCGATAAATCCTGACAAGCACGGGCAAGAAATTTCACATTTTTTTGAATTCGAAAAATCAGGTCACTGCGGCTGAAATTATGTTGCACTTGTTCGTAGTGCAAATAAGTCGATAAAGCTTTTTCATGAATATCTTGAGCAAGAAAATACAAATGCAACCAATAAATGGTGTGTTTATTGGCGCGCGAGGCCTTTAGCCGCGTGAGTAATGACGCTTTACTGGTATTTAAACATTGTACGACCGCTGCACTTTTTAACGACAATTCAAATAAAAGCTTTTCGGTATGAATGCTATTGTCGGGGTCAAATAATTTAGATTTTTCAGTGAGTAGCTGGGCAATATTGAAAAAAGTGCGTGATAAATTATCTTGCACGGCAAGCGTGGGTTTGAGTAAATAAAAGATAATCGAACTTAAACTATACCAGATTGCGCCAACCATAAAGCACAGTGGTTGGAAATACCACGGGGTGTATTCGCCTAAACCAAACATGGTGTAAATAGATAATAAAATGGTGCCAAAAGAAATGGTGGCGTAGCGTTGTCCTAAGGCACCCGACAACACCAACAATACGCTTGATGCTGCTAAATAAACAATAAACCAAAATTTGTAGGGCGCCAGTGCTTCTAAAATGGTACTGGTGACAAAGAAAAGCACCGAAACATAAGCAAAGTTTCTTAAGCGAATACTTAGTCGGTCATCAAAGTCGGTTAAGGATGCGGCAATTGCGCCAAGGGTAATTGGTACAATAAATTGATGCAGTCCGGCATAGAACAAACCCAGCGTTGTTCCAGACAACACAATAAACATTTGTAAGCAATAAATCACTAAAGCATTCGATTGATATGGTTTTAAAAATGCAAAGAGGTTGCTCACGATTTATTTTTATAAAAACAGAAAGGATAAAAGCAGCGTGACGGCTTTTTAAGGCACTGTCAATTGTTCTGCAAAAATTATTTTAACAAAATAATATGCGGTTTTTTTCAGCCAAACTGTGGATAACTTTTTATCTATCCACAGTGCCGAAAAAGAGAAGCCTTATGCAATAATTCCGCAGGCAATACGATTGCCTCCACCGCCTAAAGGTTTTGGCGAGTCTGAATAATTATCGCCACCGGCATGAATAATAATCGCATGTTGTTGAATGGTTTTTACACTTAAACGCGGTGCAATCAGCGTTTGATTGGCATTGCCGTTATCGTCTGCAACCAACACGGGTAAATCGCCTAAATGGCCCATTGTTGGGCTGCCATGATGCGGAACTTGTGTGGGATTAAAATGCCCACCCGCGCCAAGTGCCGCACCAGATTGTCCATTGGTGGCTTGTGTGCCACAATCGGGATAATCATGTAAATGAAAGCCGTGTGGCCCCGATGGAATGTGCGACAGACGCGTTTTGAGGACTAAACCTTCCGCGCTATCGTAAAAGCGGATGGTGCCAATTTTTTCTTGCATGCCTTGTTCAGAGACGGCATACACATTAATTTGTTGTGTATTGGCAGGTGAGGGCATCGTGCTACAACCTGCAAGGCCAAGCAGAAGCCCTAGACTGAGGGTTGCAGATAAAGTCAAAAATTTCATATGTATACTTCCTAATTTTAAAATATCATTCTGAAAAATTTAAAAATAAACCTTAAAAAATAAGTGGTTGTTTTAAAGCACCTCAGTTTTAAAGTTTATGATGGATCGCTTTTAATAAAAATTGAATCCGTGTTTTTTTACTTAAATTGTTTAAACAGCGTGAGCTTCACGTAATTGCTGTATGAACATCAGCCCAAATTTTTGCATAAAAAGCTTCAACGGATAGTAATAATTTGTGTATTAATCAATCAGTATGGTTGGGTGGAATAATGATCCTTTTTTGGTTGATTGAGTGAATCCATTCACGCCAAATGGCCAGTAAAATAGCCAAAATAACTGGCCCAATAAATAGACCGACCAAACCAAAACTGCTAATACCACCTAATACGCCAAACATAATAATCAGAAACGGAATTTGTGTGGCACCTGAAATAACGATAGGACGAATGAGATTGTCTGCAGTACTGACAACGCACACGCCCCAAGTTAGCACACCAACGGCCGCCATAATTTGACCTTGTGAAAACAGCCATAATGCCACTGCACAATATGCCACCGGCGTACCAAATGGAATTAATGCCACGACAAAGGTGATTAGGGTCAGCAGCATTGGATTTGGAACGCCGGCCACAAAGTAACTAATGCCTGCCAATAGCGCTTGAGCCACAGCAGTTAAGCCAAAACCATACACGACCGCACGTGTGGTTTCCGAAATGGTTTTTAAATAATGGTGAATGCGTGGGCCAATAATTTTTTCAAGAGCCGTGCGTACTTGATTTAAAATATTTCGACCATCGCGGTAAAAGAAAAACAGTGAGAACAACACTAAAAAAAGCTTTACTAAATTACGACTAATTTCGCTTAAAACGAAGCGTCCATAATTTAAATGTGCTTGAATCCAAGAGCCGATATTTTGGGTTAAAATTTGCGGGTTATTGTTAATTTCAGTCACTATGCGCTGAATATCTGCTCCAATTACTGGCAGATTTAAAATAAAATCTGGAACGCTTAGATGACCTGAAAACAGTTGTTGTTGCAGTTGTAAATAGAGATTGCGTCCTTCATCTTGTAACAGCATCACACCAAAAACCAGTGGAATGCCCAGCATTAAAATCATTAAGCATAGCATGAGTGTTGCGGCTATATTGGGGCGACTGTGCCCACATTTTGCTAAAATCCATTGGTAAATCGGCCATGTCATATAGGTGATGATCATGGCCCAAACCACAGGAATAATAAAATATTTAAGTACGCTAAAACTTAAATAAATTAAAATGAAAAATAAACCAAACAGTAAAATACGATGTAGTTGCAGTGGGGCAGATTTTTGCACGTCCGTCCTCTAGTATAAGTATATTGTTCTACAAGGTATCTTAACTAAAAACGTCTCTTAGGCAACTGAATGTACAAAGCTTCTACAAGAATCGGTTTATATCTGCTGTTGTGTAATTGTTTAGAACCATGCCGTTTGATCGTCAATAATGGCATTTAATAACGGTTGCCATTGTTTTTGAATCATTAAATAGGCTTTTTGGTTTTTATCGAAAATGCTTAAACCTTGCACGGCCATTTGTCCGTACGCACTGCGTTCTGAAATCCACGCCAACGGTTGTTGTTCAATTTTGCTGAAAAATTCTTGAATCTCTTTGCTGCTGGCACTGTTTGGTTTAACTCGGTTTGCCAGCAAGAAAATTTCAACTTTGCCTTTACGAATCCGTTTAATATCCTGCAAATGTTTGAGAAAACGTCGTGTACTGTCGATATCAAAAAAAGAGGGTTGCAACGGCGTAATAATGGCATGGCTTTCGCTAATTAAATGTTCCGCCTGCTCGCCAGATAAGGCACCGGGCGCATCAATAATTAAATATTCAATCTGTTTTGGCACATCGCCAATCGATTTTTCATTGCGCCAATCCAAGCTTTGAATTTTGGTTGCGCTGTCTGGGCGCTGTTTTAACCATTGCAGGGACGACTTTTGGTTATCGGCATCGGCCAGTGCAACTTTGTAGCCTTTACTTGCAAGGGCAGTGGCTAAAGTAATTGCAGTGTTGGTTTTCCCGCATCCGCCTTTTTGGTTTGCAATTAAAATTGTTTTCATGATGAGTATTTTTTAACTAATTCAACGGCCATTAAAATTACTTTAGCACTTTTAATTGTAATCGAACATGACAAAAACAGCCGAGCTTGTTTAAATGCAAGTATTGAAAAAAACAGCGGGAAAGCGATGTCGATTTGGATGGCAATGTTGATTGGAGGCCTTCTCGGAGCATTTATTGCCACAGCATTATTGGCCAATTTGCGAAATGGCAAAATTCAAGCTGAATATGAACAAAAAATAGTTCAGTTAAAATTAGAGCATCAACAAGCGTTAAGAGATGCGCAGCAACGCAGTGTCAATACCAGTCGCGCGGTGCTAAAAGGCAAAATGGCAGAGCAGTTTGCACCGGTTTTACCGGGCTTTAACTATTTACCCAGCGATGCCAAATTTTTAGGCGATCCAGTCGATTATGTGGTGTTTAATGGCTACAGCGCTTTTCGAGAAGGCAATGCCAGTGCAGACGATTTAGAGTTGGTATTAATTGATATTAAAAGTGGACAAGCCCGTTTAACCAAAGGGCAGCAAGCGATTGCTCACGCCATTCAACAAGGGCGAGTGCGTTTTGAAACCATTCGGATTGACTGGAATGAAGAAGCAAGTTAGTACAAAAATATAACAGGGAGCTTGGCTAAAGTTACGCTTCATGTCACGTTTTTTCCAAGAATCATTTTAAACTTAAACATTAAAGTGGAATGGAGAAACCATGATGCGAAGGATTTATCATGCCATATTGGGGGGTGTTTTAACACTCTTGGCGACAGCGAGCTTTGCCTCGGGTTCGCAGTCAGTTGAATATAATATTGCCAATGGATTTTCACCCGCCGCCAAAGGTCAATCCATTTCAGTGTTGATGCCGTATCAGGGCGAATTTCGGATTCTCGCGTCCAAAACCTATACCCACGATGAGCAAGCCAAATTTTCCCCAATCGATTATGCGGTTAGTTGGGGAATGTTTGCCAATCCTAAAATTGCCCGTGAAATTGATGTACGTCAATACGACCGCTTTTTAAACTGGAAGATGAAAACGCTGCCTGTTCCACCCCATCAAGCGGTGCAGATGGTTTCGAATATGCATATTATTCCGGCTAACCCGCAAATTGCTAAACAAATTCAGCAAGTCAAACGGGGCGATTTAGTGCGTCTGCGTGGCGATTTAGTTGAAGTCAAAGACAATGATTTGGTTTGGCGCTCTGCATTAAATAATTATAATATTGGCGATGGTGCATGTAAGTTATTTCGGGTTAATTCAATTCAATGGGTCGATCGCACCGATTTATAATCAATCTAAAAACAGTCACGCCAAAAGATAATTAAGGCGTGACGTTGTTTGCGCGCTTAGTTTTTCGCTTGCTGACTTTTCCAATAATCGAGTTGCTGCTCTGCTTGTCGCATTAAATTGAGTGCCTCATTGCGCACTTCAGAGGCCGCACGGCTGTTGGCGTTGTGCTCTGAATCTTGGCGTTTTTCTTCCCAATAATTTGCCATTAATCCTTGAATATAATGCCCTTGTTCGGTGTGTAATTCTAAATCTTTAAGCATATTTAAGGCCGATAAAATACGATCGTGTTTACGCTGCGCTAAAAATTCAGGGCTGAGCTGACCTTGTTGTTTTAATTGCTCAAGCTCCGTTTTCATATCTTGCGACATGCTATTAAATTTCTGATTAAACTGATCAAATTGTGCAATATCTGCGGCATCTTGTGCTGTTGGAGCAAAAGCTTGTACACCGCTTGGTAAGGTTGGCGCTGGTTCAGAGGTTGTTTGTGTGTGATTTTCTGGGGGCGATTTTTTCTGGCATCCTGCGACCAAAACAAGGCTACAAAGCAGCGCACAAGAGATAAAAAGAGAACGCATAAAGCTGTATCCGTGTGAAATTAAAAGGGGCTATAAAGGTGATTATAAGCCAATCCCTGCTGATGCAGCGATGTCAGCTAAGATTATTTTGTCAGCAAAAATAGACAAATTGTGGATAACTTTTTTATCTTTGTTGATAAGTTAAATAGGGTGTGTTGACACTTTTAGTATAAAAAATAGCGAAGTAGTAAAATCAAATCGCCAAACCAAATTTTACTATTCGCTATGCCTCGTACCATGCTGACAGATCAACACTGGCAAAAGTTGAAACCTATTCTCCGTAATTTATCGATTCACCACAACTCAAATTTACGTAATTTTATTGAAGCCATTCTTTATAGAATTAGAACAGGTTGCCCTTGGCGTGATCTACCTTCAGATTTTGGATTAGCAAACTCTATTTTTAAACGCTTTAACCGTTGGTCAGCGAGTAGCAAATTACTTATTTTATTTAAAATATTATCTTTTTGCACGGATATGGAGTGGGTGTTTATTGATGGTTCTCATGTACGTGCGCATCAACATTCTGCTGGCATTGCTCAACAAGCTATTTCAAAAAGCATTGGTGGAAACTCATCCAAAATACATTTAGTTGTAGATGCGCATGGCAATCCTATTGATTTCATCATTACAGATGGAACAACGAATGATATAAAAGTTGCACCTGACTTAATTTCAAAGCTAGATTTATCAGAAACAGACATAGTGTGTGCAGATAAAGGTTATGATTCAGAACCTTTGCGTGAACAGATTAGAGCTACTGATACTAAAGCAAATATACCAAAAAAATCTAACACTAAATCTAGTAATGATCATATGGATTGGTATTTATATAAAATCAGACACTTAGTTGAAAATATGTTTTGTAGACTGAAGCAATTTAGAGGGATAGCCACTCGATATGACAAGCTGAAACGAAACTATGAAAGTTCAGTTGCTCTCGCTTGTATATTTTTATGGCTACCTCTATAGAGCAGAGTTTCAGCAGTAAGTGTCAACAGACCCTAGCGTAAAAAGAGTGAATGTTTAATCGCATACCGTTGGAAAATGCGGCATGGATAAACCATTGCTTTGGATGTGACAACGCGGTTTTTCTGGTCGCGGTGGTGGATAAGGCAAACTCGGTTGCTGAATAATAATGATCTGTGGTCGACTCACTTCAACGTGCGTTGCTCCTGCACGGTCATTCACATACACGCGCGTGGTCGATTCGGTGCGTTGGGTTGTTTCTGGCACAATAATACATGCACTTAAGGGAAGTGCCGATGCGAGTAAAATACTAAACGTACACCACCATTTCGACATGAACATGACTCTGCTTTGAATATGCAGTTTACTGTAGAGCAGTTTTAGACTCGACTCAATCCTTAACGTGTTGAGAACCCATAGCTATAAAAAATTTAAAAATAAGCTAAACGGGCGGTAAAATCATGCAGATAAAACATAGACTTCGATCTTGCTTTAATGAACAATAGTCCCAATTAAATAAGATCATACAAATGTGTCATCTTTTGCCCTGTTTAATCTGAACAGGCTTTATAAAATAGAGCAATTTGCATCTGTTCGATTTTATGCAAGTGACGCCTTGCAGCATCCCCCTTTTTGATTTTTCGGTATGGTAATGGATAAACAAATTATTTTTGAAGACGAACAAATCCGAGTAATTTTTTTAAAAGGAAATTCCAAGGAGCTTATTTTTTCGTTTGGCGATCTGATTACCCGTGCCAAAGGTTTAAGCATCAATGCTGAAAAATCATTGGCGAAATACGAATATAATGTGATTGGGGTTATGCCCAAGCAAAAATCGTGGTTTCCAAGCACCAGCATGGCCGAGATGATGAGCGCTGTACAACCTATTTTAGACCAATTTGAAACAGTGATTGGCTATGGCGGTTCTATGGGCGGCTATGCAGCGATTAAATATTCTAAATTGCTGAAAATGAATCGAATTATTGCCTTTGTTCCGCAATATAGTATCGACCCGCAGCAGGTCGAAGACCGCCGTTATGCCGAATTTTTTGATGTTGCATTGCATCGCGATATGCAAATTGAAGCAGACGATGTGCTGCCAAACAGTGAATACATTATTGTTTACGATCCGTATTATGCAGAAGACCGTGAACACTATTTAAAAATAAAATCGAAACTGAAGCATGTGCATACACTGCATTTACCATTTACAGGGCATGAGGCGTTGTCGGTATTGGCAAGTTCAAGTTTGTTAAACGATTTTATTCGCCATCCTTGGGATAAAAACTATTTCTACCAAGAAATGCGCCGTGTAAAAAAGAACAGTAAATTTTATTATCGTACCGTTGTTCGTAATTTATTAACTCGCCATAGCGCCGCCTTAGGACGTATTTTACGCAGTAATCAAATGCAGTTGGATGATCAATATTTTGACGCCAGCCTGAAGCAAATGATTACCCGCATTATGCTAAGCAAACGCCAAGTCACCGAGCAAGACTTACAAAAACTGGGCATTAAAGTTAATTTACCTGTCGATACCACGCGTGCGCAACTGCAAGATCATTATGGCAATTTCTTAGTTTTTAATTTGATTAGCCATAAAATTGAAAGCTATTCGCAAGATGCTATTCAATTAAATCATAAATATTTAGTGCCGCTGCTGACCAAAGCGACGTGTATTGTAAAAGTCGAATTAAATAACGAACGTTATATGATTGCCATGAATGACCGTCATGTTATGAAGTTGGTGAAAGAAGACGATGCGTTATCTTCAGACATGAGCCCAATTATTATTAAAAAACATGCAGAGTATTATGTGCTGAGTTACAAGCAGCAAAACTTACATAGTGACGATTTAGGTCTATGTTATTTTGTTGATCCACCAGTCAAAGATCAGCAACAATTCATTATTGCCTAAATTGTACAAAGCAGAAGAGAGAATCTTCTGCTTTTTTTTGCACGTGCAGATTTCAAACGCATAGATTTTAAACGGTGATTACAGCCTTAGAATAGGGGAAAATAATATGGTTAATCCGGCAGTTTTTTTAGATTACAGCAGTTTAGATCAGCAAGATTTAGATGTTACCCCGTTACAACAGGTTCTACCCAATTTAACGTTGTATGCGGCAACTTCGCCTGTAGATGTGGTTGAACGTGCTATTGACGCTGAGATTGTGATTGTTAATAAAGTGACTTTAGATCAAGCCATTTTGTCGCAATTGCCGAAATTAAAATTGATTTTGGTATCGGCAACTGGCGTCAATAATGTTGATTTACAGGCAGCCCAAGCACAGGGCATTGTGGTGTGTAATTGTCAGGGATACGGCACAACATCAGTTGCACAGCATACACTGGCACTGATGTTTGCACTGGCGACCAATCTAGTGCGCTATCACAATGCGGTGCAGCAGGGACGTTGGCAACAAGCAGAACAGTTTTGCTTTTTAGATTATCCCATTATTGAACTGTCTGGAAAAACCTTGGGCATATTGGGGTATGGCGAATTGGGGCAAGAAGTTGCTCGTTTGGCGCGCGCTTTGGGTATGAATGTTTTGGTAGGGCAGTTGCCGCATCGACCCGCACATGCCGATCGTTTAAGCCTTGAAGAACTCTTACCGCAAGTGGATATTCTAAGCTTACATTGTCCATTGACTGAACAGACCCAAAATTTAATTGGCGAAGCTGAATTAAAACAAATGAAAGCCACGGCCTTTTTAATTAACGCCGCGCGTGGTGGTATTGTAAATGAAGCTGCATTGGCTGATGCGTTACGTAACCACATTATTGCTGGTGCTGCAACCGATGTACTCAGTCAAGAACCACCCAAACAAGGCAATGTTTTATTAGATACGACCTTACCGAACTTCATTATCACGCCCCATTCGGCATGGGGCAGTGTTCAGGCAAGGCAACGGATTGTAGAACAACTGGCAGAAAATGCGGCGGCATTTTTGAGTCAGCAACCGATTAGGCAAGTCAACGCCAGCTAAAATTATTGGCTTAAGCTGACTTGTTCGATTGGAATATTCGTGCCTGAAGGGCGGCTACTGGTGACGACCTCTTTAGTTTGTTGCCATTTTTGTGCAGTCGCTTCTTTGACTTGCTCGGTTTTATTTTCAATGGCTTGTCCCGTTTGCGCGCCCACTGTTTTTGAATTGTCCCAAGTGGTGGCAATTTTTTGCGATGCACGATCAGCTCCACGTTGTGTGGCATCGCCTACGCGGGTAATGGTTTGCCCCGTTTTATAAAGTAGCATCCGACCCAAACTTGGATTGTCAGGTAAAGTATTCGTTGGTGTTGTTGTCGTTTCTGCAAAACTGGCCAGACTTAAACTTGCTGTCAGCAAAAACAACGGAGTACAACGACGCAATAAATTGTGCATGCGAAATTTTCCTTTAAAACGCGTGTAATGATTATAAACAGTGCGGCTTTAAAGTCATGCAATGCTTTTGTTGTTGCTTGTTTATTGTTGTTGAAGATCTAAATCGCGCATTGTTCTTTTTTTGTGAATAAATGCTACGGTTTGCTACCTCAGTTGAAAACGTGTACATAGAGTTGTTATGGTAAAAACAGATTAATTTTTATTATTTCGTAGTTTTCTTCCGATGAGCATTGTCATTTTTTGCTCATGCTCATCTGAAGGGAATTCAATTATCGGGGAATAAATATCGATGAAAGAATTTTATAAGAAAATTTATATTGTATTGGCAACCATTGCGGCTGTGGTGTTATCTGTATTAATGCTTTACCGTTGGCCGGTCGCGCTCGGCGCCTTAGCAGCATGGATTACCACCGGATCTTTTTTATTGCAAGTGATTCATATTGTTAAAAATAAAAATACTGAAGGTGTGTCTTTAGGCATGTATGCCGCATTATTTTTTGGTGTGACCAGTTGGACGGTGTACGGATTTAAAATGCACGATTTACCAATTATGATTGCCAATGGTTTAACTGCAGTTTTGGCCATGTCGGTTATTTTATTAAAACTGTATCACGAACGTCCCAAAAGAATGAAAAAGTTCTTACAAACCAGTGCTTAATCTTTAATATTGTCATTATTTGCATGAAAAAATCCGTCAGCACAAAGCATTTATGGCTATGCAATGACGGATTTTTTAATGCCAAAAAAACCATTCGCGATTGGCTGTAAATGTGCAAAAGCATTACTGTATAAAATCTTGTAAGCTGAAATCTTGTGCTCATTCAGCGCATAGCACAGGATGCATTACAAAAAAATTCTTCCCCGCTTTAAAATTAACTGATCTTTTGAATAGCTGCTTACGACATAACCCAGAAAAAGACCATCTGGGATGACGGTCATGATTATAACAATGACCGCAATAGGAAAGACGGGGACATCAAGTGGGGCGAATATCTCAGCGATCCGCATGACGCTTTCTGAAAAATAGAATGGCGCCAGTTTCATAAGCACGTAAAAAGGAAGACAAATGCCCAAGATGACGCATTTAGTGGTTTTGGATATTTGACGTCCCATTTTTAACTTGTTTGCTAAATCTCCTTTAACCATAATTTCTGGAGGAGAACTTTGCTTTGCAAATTGAAGTTGTTGAATGGTTTCTACGGTGATCATGCATGTTCCTGATTTTTATGCTGAAGGATTAGAAGACGTTCACTTCGGATTGTGGCGGCATCCAACCTATGATGATCTATCTTGTTTTTGATCAATTGGCTTAATGTGTACTGAAAAAACCAGTAATGGTCAAGTAAGATCAGAAACGCTTAAGGACATACTGCCGCTGATTTTTTGTAGATAACGCTTGTTGTCGCCATTACTTTAAGCGGTTCAATCATGCTGTCTGCGCTGCCATTTTGGGTATTGTGTTGGGAGGATGTTGAGTTGTTTTGCATCTGTATGGGATGCATGATTCAACAAAAATAAAGCAAAAAAGTTGATTTGATGTTTTTTTATTCTAAATTTCAACAAAATACATAGAGTGAACGGTTAAATTTAAGCGGGTTTTAAAATACTTTGTGCTAACCTCATGTTCATTTTGATGAACAGATAGAAGATGAAGGATGGCATATGGAAAATAAGGACATTCTCCGATTAGACCAAGATTTTTTCGGACATCCCAAACCCCTACAAGGTTTGTTTTTAACCGAACTTTGGGAGCGGTTTTCTTATTATGGTATTCGCCCTTTACTTATTTTGTATATGACGGCAATGATCAGCCAAGGCGGCTTAGGTTTAGACCGTGCCAATGCTGCGGCCATTGTGGGTTTATTTGCAGGCTGTATTTACCTGTTTACTTTGGTCGGCGGTTGGTTATCTGACCATTGGTTAGGACAAGAACGTGCGGTGTGGTACGGCTCAATTATTATTGCGCTCGGTCATTTGTCGATTGCGCTGACTGCGTGGGGTTCAAGCGTCTTTTTTTATTTAGGCTTAGTCTTTTTGGTGATTGGTTCAGGACTATTTAAAACCTGTATTTCCGTTATTGTCGGCACATTATATCAAGCACAAGACCAACGCCGCGATGCGGGTTTTTCCATTTTTTATATGGGCATTAATTTGGGGGCATTTTTTGCACCATTAATCACAGGCGCATTACTTAAAAATTACGGCTGGCACATTGGCTTTGGTATTGGTGGAGTCGGTATGTTGGTTTCACTACTCATCTTCCGCGGTCTGGCCATGCCACAAGTGGCGCGATTAAGAGCCGATTTTCCTTTGCCGCAGCCTGCGGCGAATAGCAAGCAAATCCGCAGTATTAAACGCGGTGTTATGTTGGCAACCTTGGCACTGATTACTGCAATTTGGAGTGTGTATCAAGGATGGGTGATAATACAACCCATTGCAATTATCGAATATTTTGCCTTGTTTATTGTTGCTGTGGTGATGAGCTACTTTGCTTACTTATTTTTATTTAAAGGTTTAAATCGCACAGAAAAATATCGCCTGATTTTATGTTTTATTTTATTTGTGGCGGCCACCTTGTTTTGGGCGGTCTTTGAACAACAACCGACCTCTTTAAACTTATTTGCACAAGATTACACCAACCGCAGTATTGGCAGTTTTGAAATTCCAACAGTTTGGTTTCAATCTATTAATGCCATTTTTATTATCATTTTCTCGCCAATTGCCGCATGGGTGTGGATGACGTTGGCACGCCGACAGCGTGAACCGAGCTATTTGGCCAAATTTAGTCTGGCTTTGGTATTTGCTGCCTTGGGTTTTGCAATTATGATTTTGGCAGCGCAGCAGGTGTTAAATCATGGTGGTTTGGTATCTCCATTTTGGTTAATCAGCTGCTTATTGATGATGACTTTTGGTGAATTGTGCCTAAGCCCCGTGGGTTTATCTGCCATGACCAAACTGGCGCCAAAAGGCTTGGGTGGACAAATGATGGGCATTTGGTTTACCGCATCTGCGGTGGGTAACTTGGTTGCTGGTTGGATTGGCGGTCATGTTTCTGGAAACCAATTGAACCAATTGCCGCCATTATTTTCTAAATGTGTGATGATTTTATTGATCGGTGCCGTGATTCTGGCATTGTTACGTAAACCAATGCTACGCTTAATGCAACAGCAAACAGAACAAGGCTAAGCCATGCAAAACCAAGAATTGTGTGTTCAAACACGTTTGGCACAACTGCGCAAAGAAATGCAAAGCCATGGTGTAGATGCTTATATTATTCCTAGTGCCGACCCGCACATGTCAGAATATTTACCCGAACATTGGCAAAGCCGAAGTTGGGTATCTGGCTTTACCGGGTCGGTGGGTACCTTAGTCATTACAGCAAATGAAGCTGGTTTATGGGTCGATGGCCGCTATTGGGTACAGGCGGCAAAGCAGCTTGAAGGCACAGGCATTACTTTACAAAAGCAAACGCCCGATCCCAACAGCAGTTATATATTTTGGTTGCAACAGCATTTGCCAGAACAGGCCAGCATTGCCATGGATGGCGCTGTTATATCTGCGCAAATCTATGCGCAATTGACGCAGCAATTAGGTTTACGTTATCAGTTACGTAACGATTTAGATTTAATCGCAGCGATTTGGACACAGCGTCCGAATTTACCGCAAGCACCAATCTATGCGTTGCCCGAACATGCCATTGCGATCTCACGACAGGAAAAAATTGCTGCGGTGCGGCAGGCGTTAACGCAAAAAAATTGCGATGGACATTTTATTTCCGCCTTAGATGATATTGCATGGTTGCTGAATTTACGCGGTGCCGATGTTGAATTTAATCCTGTGTTTTTGGCTCATTTTTATTTAGACCAGCACACCGCCATTTTATTTGTAGATGCAGTGAAACTGAATTCAGCACTTCAGGCGGCATTAATTGCAGATGGCATTCAAATTTTACCGTATACGCACACCCAATCGGTACTGCAAAATTTAGCCATTCAACGTTTATGGATTGATGCGGCAAAAGTGTCGATTGCACATGTCGAAGCGTGCCCAAGCCATATTCAGATCGTGCGCGAACTTAATCCAAGTAGTGTGTTTAAAGCACAAAAAAGCCCGCTTGAAATAGAAAATATGCGCCAAACCATGCTGCAAGATGGTGTGGCACTGGTCGAATTTTTTTCATGGTTTGAACAGGCTTTGGCAGCTAAAGAAACAGTGACTGAGCTGGATATTGATGAGCACCTCACCGCATTTCGCGCCAAGCAAAAAGGCTTTTTAGGCCTCAGTTTTGCCACCATTGCAGGCTTTAATGAAAATGGCGCGTTACCGCATTATCGCGCAACAAAAGATGCTTTTTCAGTGATTGATGGGCAAGGTTTACTGCTGATCGATTCTGGTGGTCAATATGTGGCAGGTACAACCGACATCACCCGTGTCATTCCGATTGGACAACCAACGCCTGCACAATCTCGCGACTATACGCTGGTTCTAAAAGCGCATATTGCATTGGCACA
Organism: Acinetobacter sp. MD2(2019); assembly: GCF_035615615.1. Lineage (NCBI taxonomy): Bacteria > Pseudomonadati > Pseudomonadota > Gammaproteobacteria > Moraxellales > Moraxellaceae > Acinetobacter > Acinetobacter sp. MD2(2019). The sequence goes on from NZ_VTDU01000003.1 coordinate 104,784, forward strand.
AACAGTATTTCCAGAAGGCATTGCCGCGCCATTGCTTGACAGTATTTGCCGTAAAGAATTATGGCAAGCGCAGTTGGATTATCGACATGGTACAGGTCATGGGGTGGGGTTTGCCTTAAATGTGCATGAAGGGCCGCAAGTTTTGTCGTATTACGCGCCAATTACTGCACATTCCGGCATGAAAGCCGGCATGATTACCTCGAACGAACCGGGTTTGTATCGTGAGGGGCAATGGGGCATTCGCTTAGAAAATTTGGTGGTCAATCAGCCGATGCCAAATGCCAATACCGGTTATGGCAACTTTTTATATTTCGAAAATTTGACCTTATGCCCGTTTGATTATCGTTGTATCGATTTAACTTTGCTGAACACATCTGAACTGGCTTGGTTGAATGCATACCATGCCGAAGTTTGGGATAAGTTATCGCCTTATGTCACAGGCGATGCCAAAACTTGGCTGCAACAGATGACACAAGCCTTAGCATAAATTTTAATAACATCCCTGCGGGGATATTATTTTTTTGCATGCTATACCAATATCCAAAGTAAGTGATTTATTTTGAAGGGTACTTTGGTTGAAATCAAAAGATTAAAAAATGGAGTTAAAAAAATGATTGTGGTCACACTCAGTTATAAAAAACCACTGGCCGATGTTGACGCGGTTTTAACTGAGCATCTTGCATTTTTAGACACGTATTATGCACAAAAGAAATTTTTAGTGTCTGGGCGCCGCGAAAACCGGATTGGTGGGGTGATTATTGTGTTGGTCGATTCAGTGACAGAAGCCAAGCAGATTATGGCGCAGGATCCGTTCTTTATTCACGGCATCGCCGATTATGATTTTATGCGCTTTGAAGCGACCAAATACTTAGATGAAATCAATCCATTAATTTAATGTTAAACGCTAGAACAGCTTTTTAGGTGGTGTAATAAAAAAAGTAAAGCGTGACATTTAAACACGCTTTACTCTGCGATTAAATTTTATTTAAACCAGTTCAGATTCTTTTAAGTACTGAATGTTGGCGTAAATATCGGCTAAGGTTTGGCAAACAATCAATTTGGCACGGTGCTGTGGCGGTAGAAAACCTTCAGCAACGGCATGGTCTAATTGGCTAATCAGCGCGTTATAAAAACCATTGACGTTATATAACATCATTGGTTTTTGGTGCTGCTCAAGTTGTCCCCATGTGGCAATTTCTAGAATTTCTTCAAAAGTGCCTAATCCACCTGGCAGCGCAACAAAAGCACTTGAACGTTCTGCCATGAGCGCTTTACGTTCATGCATACTTTGTACAATGTGTAATTCAGTTAATCGATCATTGGCAATTTCGTAATCCAACATAAATTCAGGAATCACGCCAATTACATCGCCACCGTTTTCTAAAACAGTATCTGCCACTTGACCCATTAAGCCAATGCTTGCACCGCCATAAACAATTCCAAATCCGTGCTGTGCCAAGCCTTCGGCAAGTTCTATGGCACTTTCTAGATAAATTGCTTTATTGCCAACACGTGATCCACAATATAATGCGATAAGCGGTTGTACATTTTCTACGGTCTCTTTTCCTAAATTTTTACTCATATCCATCGCACTATTCATTGTTGAGTTTAGCCTTATCATGATTTCTGTTATCAGATTAAGCAAGTACTATGACAATTTAACTGGGCTTGCGCTGGGTGATACAAGATATTTGTGCATCTTTTGTAGAAAAAATCAGACGCATGGCGGCGAAATTTCTTGCGATGCATGCAGTTAAGCTACAAATTGCAAAATAAAAGCAGAATAAAGTGGATAAAAAATGATGAATTTCTAAAAAATCTTGCCTATACTAAAAATTCGATTCACAACGTATAGATCAATATGAGTAGTGGTTGTAGTCACTCGCGATATTCTTTTTCCACAATAAAAAATTTGACCCAACTGTGCGGGTCTTTTTGTTCTTTTATGCATATCAAATCGGATGCCAAGCCATTAATAGAGGGTAATCACTGATGTTTGAATGGATGTCGGACCCTTCTGCATGGGTAGGCCTTGCAACTTTGGTTGTTCTAGAAATTGTTTTAGGTATTGATAACCTCGTTTTTATTGCAATTTTGGCAGAAAAACTTCCACCTGAACAACGTAATACCGCGCGAATTGTCGGTTTAACCTTTGCGCTATGTATGCGTATGGTGTTGTTGGCATCGATTGCGTGGATTGTCACGCTCGACCAACCGCTGTTTCATCTTTTTGGGCATCCTTTTTCAGGCCACAGTTTAATTCTGCTGTTTGGTGGTGTGTTCCTGCTGTTTAAAGGCACCATGGAATTGCATGAACGCCTCGAAGGTCGCACACATTTAAAAGAAGAGAATCCTGTACATGCCACATTTTGGATGGTGATTGTCCAAATTGTGGTGCTTGATGCGGTGTTCTCGCTAGACAGCGTGATTACTGCGGTCGGTATGGTGAAACATCTGCCAGTGATGATGATTGCCGTGATGATTGCGGTCGGCATCATGATGTGGGCATCGAAACCACTCATGGAGTTTGTGAACAAACATCCAACCGTGGTCATGCTGTGTCTGGGCTTTTTAATGATGATTGGTTTCTCATTATTGGTTGAAGGCTTTGGCTATCATATTCCAAAAGGCTATTTATATGCTGCCATTGGCTTCTCGGTGTTGATTGAAGCCTTGAATCAGGTCACACGCCGTAACCAAGAAAAATTAGTCACCACCACCGACTTACGTTATAAAACCGCTTCAGCGGTCATGCGTATGCTTGGTGGCAATAGTGCAAGCAATGAACCAACAGCCCATGACACCGATGTATTAGCCACTCAAGCGCTAGCGGAAGAATTATTCGATGGCGAAAACAGTGCTTACCATAGCGTGATGGTGCAAGGTGTGTTGGGGTTGTCTGAACGTCCGGTTAAATCGGTGATGACACCACGCCCCGATTTAGAGTGGATTGATTTAGATGAACCTGCCGAAGCGGTTAAAGAACAATTAATGCAAATGACCCATTCGCGCTTAGTGTTTGCCCATGGCGAGTTGGATAATTTAGCCGGTATTGCATTGACCCATAAAATTCTAAACGATTATATTGAAACCGAGCGTTTGGAATTTGCCACGCACATCCGTGAACCGATGATTGTGCATGAAAATGCCAATGTGCTGATGGTGATGGAACAATTGCGTAAAGCACCTTTGCAAATGGCGATTGTTTTAAATGAATATGGTTCAATTGAAGGTGTGGTGACACCAATTGATATTTTAGAGGCCATTGCCGGTGAGTTCCCTGACGAAGATGAACTTGAAGCAGCAGCAGAGAGTTTAGAAGATGGCTCATTGATGTTAGAAGGTTCAACCGATATTCGTCATGTGTCATTATTGCTTGGGCAAAACTTGGTCGATGACAGTGAAGAATATTCCACACTTTCAGGTTATTTGCTCTTACATTTAGGCCGGTTACCCGAAAATGGCGATGTTGTGAAAATCGATGGATATAGTTTTGAAATTGTAACCATGGATGGACATAAAATCGAAAAAGTTCATATTGTGCCCGAGCAAGCCGTGTCGGAATAACCCCAAGCGGCACTTTGCAAAGTGCTGCTTGCTCTTTAAAATAGCCCTTTAAAAAAGGGCTATTTTATTATGGAATTCACCCATTGTCCGTGTGGACAAGGTCAATATAGCAGCTGCTGTGAGCCGCTACATTTGGGCAAAGCCAAGGCTGAAACAGCAGAACAACTGATGCGTTCGCGTTATAGCGCATTTGCCAAACAACAGGTCGATTATATTGTTGCGACAACCGCCATAGGCCAGCAGGCACAGTTAGATCGTGCGGCGTTGTTATCGTGGAGTATAGACAATGCATGGCAACAGCTTGAAATTTTAAACAGCGTGCCTCGTGTCGATGCATCTCACGCCATGGTGGAATTTAAAGCCTATTATTCCGATGGCCAAGCGCGCATTCATCATGAACAATCTTATTTTGTAAAACATCAAAACGCATGGTATTTCATCGACCCGACGCTTCAAACCTTCCCAAGCATGAAACACGCCTGTTTATGTGGTTCCGAGAAAAAATTTAAGCATTGTTGTGCTACTTTTATTCGCTAATCTCGTAAAATAGCGCCACATTTGCCTGCCCGAGATTGAACCGATGCTGTTAACCTTTATTTATATTATTGCAATTACTGCCGAAGCGATGACAGGCGCACTTTCGGCAGGTCGGCGCAGTATGGATTGGTTTGGCGTAGTGCTCATTGCATGTGTGACGGCACTGGGCGGTGGTTCGGTGCGTGATGTGTTGCTGGGGCATTATCCATTAGGTTGGGTGAAACATCCTGAATATTTGGTGCTGACTTGCTGTGCGGCATTATTCACGATTGTGATTGCCAAATGGATGAAACATATGCATTCTATTTTCTTATTATTAGATGCTTTAGGCCTGATTGGTTTCACCATTATTGGCTGCCAAATTGCATTACAAATGGGGCAGGGTTTTGTGGTTGCATCGGTTGCAGGGGTGTTAACGGGTGTTTCTGGCGGAATTTTACGCGATATTTTGTGTAATGATATTCCCTTGGTTTTCCGTAGAGAACTGTATGCCAGCATTTCCTTTGTGTCTGTAATTTGCTATTGGCTATGTACCAAAGTCGGTTTGGCTTTGGAGGCGACCATTATTACCACGCTTGCCTTTGGCTTTAGTTTACGTGTTATTGCCATTTATTTTGGTTTAGAAATGCCTAAATTTATTTATCAAGATGACGATCACCATTCGGCATCGTCTAAGGATGAATAAAACGTTATTTGAATCTGTACCAGCACAATGCCACATCAGAGCATAAAACTATGGATATAATTTCTCGAGTACAACGCTTACCCATTGGAAAATTTCATTATCGGTTGCTATGGGTGGTGGGCTTAGGTTGGATGTTTGATGCAATGGATACTGGCATGATTGCCTTTATCATGGCAAAAATGGTCAAGGATTGGAGTTTAAGTCCTGCCGAAAGTGGTTGGATTATTAGTATTGGTTTTATTGGTATGGCCATTGGTGCGGTACTTTCAGGCGCGTTGGCGGACCGTTTTGGCCGCAAAACATTATTTGCAAGCACATTGTGTATTTATAGTTTAGCCACCGCCGCGTGTGCATTTGCTCCGAACTTAACATGGTTACTTGCATTTCGTTTTGTGGTTGGGCTTGGCTTGGGCGGTCAACTGCCGGTTGCGGTTACTTTGGTTAGTGAATATATTCCGGCACAGGTACGTGGTCGCTTTATTGTATTACTTGAAAGTTTTTGGGGTTTAGGCTGGTTACTCGCAGCCTGTATTTCTTATTTTGTGATTCCTCAATTTGGTTGGCACTTGGCCTTTTTAATTGGCGGCCTTCCTGTGTTTTATATTTTAGTGATTTTAAAAAACATCCCTGAATCGATTCCTTATTTAATTCATCGTGGGCGGATTCATGAAGCACATCGGTTGGTGCAAAGCTTAGAGCGCCAAGCAGGTGTTGATGTTATTGACGACATTGAAGTGGTTACGGTTGCGCATCAGCACAAAGTTTCTTTTGCACAGTTGTGGCAAAAAAACTTGCGTAAACGCAGCCTTATGCTGTGGTTGGTGTGGTTTGGCATTGTGTTTTCCTATTACGGTATTTTTACTTGGTTGCCGAGTTTGTTACTTAAACAAGGTTACGACATTGTAAAATCGTTTGAATATGTTTTATTTATGATTTTAGCCCAACTTCCGGGTTATGTGGTTGCATCGTGGTTGGTCGAAAAATTAGGGCGCAAACCAACCTTGGCAGGCTTTATTGGCTTATGTGCTTTATGTGCGTATTTTTTTGGTCAAGCGAACTCCGACAGCAGTATTATGTTGTGGGGCTGTTTAATGTCGTTTTTTAATTTAGGTGCATGGGGCGTTTTATATACTTATACGCCCGAACAATATCCCACCAATATTCGCGCATTTGGTTCGGGGTGGGCATCGGCAATTGGTCGGATTGGCGGCATTGTTGCGCCTTTAGCCGTGACCCATTTAATGGTTGCCGAACATGGCTTTCAACAGGTCTTTATGATGTTTACTTTGGTGCTGATTGCGGTGGCTGCAATTATTGTTATTTTGGGCGAAGAAACCAAAGGTAAAACACTCGAGTCCATTGGTTTGTAAGACGTGTAGATTCATCTCAATCTAAACATGGATTGAGTTTGAATCGAAAATTGCTAAAAAATACAATAAAATGATGGAAATATTGGGTTATACATCTAAAAATTAGGCAAAGAGAAGATTCACACAGCGTTTTAATTTACGTTTGTCCTGCAATCTAGTTAAATATCACTTTAGCGAATGAAATTGGTCTAAGCGTCCTTATAGGTTCTATTTTTATGACAAGCCTTTCGCACCAAGCGACAGAAAACCGTTCCATAGCGGAATTTACCGAACAAGCTTATTTAAACTATGCCATGTACGTGATCATGGATCGTGCATTGCCACACATTAGTGATGGTTTGAAGCCTGTACAGCGTCGTATTGTGTATGCGATGAGTGAACTTGGGCTAAAATTTAGCAGCAAACCCAAAAAATCGGCCCGTACTGTGGGGGATGTATTAGGTAAATACCATCCGCATGGCGATTCTGCCTGTTATGAAGCTATGGTCTTAATGGCGCAGCCATTTAGCTATCGTTATCCTTTTGTTGAAGGACAAGGCAACTGGGGTTCACCTGACGATCCAAAATCGTTTGCCGCAATGCGTTATACCGAAGCCAAATTGTCGCAATATAGCGAAGTGTTATTGTCTGAATTAGGGCAAGGCACCTGCGATTGGCAAGACAACTTCGATGGTTCATTAAAAGAGCCGCTGCATCTGCCAGCACGTGTGCCCAATATTTTATTAAACGGCACAACCGGCATTGCGGTGGGTATGGCAACTGACATCCCGCCCCATAACTTACGTGAAGTCATTAAAGGCACCATTGCTTTAGTCCGTAATCCGAATTTGACCGACCAAAAAGTCGCTGAATATATTCCCGGCCCAGATTTGCCGACACAGGCGGAAATTATTACTCCGCCAGAAGAGCTGTTAAAGCTTCAAATTACAGGGCGTGGCAGTTACCGCATGCGTGCGGTATATGTGGTTGAAAAAAATGAGATTGTGATTCAGCATTTGCCATATCAGGTGTCTGGTTCAAAAGTCATTACCCAAATTGCCGACCAAATGCAGGCCAAAAAATTACCGTTGGTGAGCGATATTCGCGATGAATCAGATCATCGTAATCCAACGCGGTTGGTGATTGTACTGCGTTCGAATCGGGTCGATGCCGACCAAGTCATGAGCCATTTATTTGCCACCACCGATTTAGAATCGAGTTATCGTGTCAATATGAACATGATTGGTGCCGATGGTCGCCCTCAAGTGAAATCGATTCGTCAGGTTTTGCTTGAGTGGATTGAAATTCGCAAACAGACCATCACTCGCCGTTTGCAGTATCATTTAAATAAAATTGAAAAACGTCTACATATTTTGGCAGGTTTACTGATTGCGTATTTGGATATCGACACCGTTATTCAAATTATCCGTGAAGAAGATCAGCCCAAACCCGTGCTTATGCAGCGGTTTAATATTGATGATATTCAAGCTGAAGCCATTTTAGAATTAAAGTTACGCCATTTGGCCAAACTTGAAGAAATGGAGATTCGCCAAGAACAAGACGAATTGGCTGCCAAAGCGGCAATTATTCGTGAACAATTGGCCAATCCAGAATCATTAAAAAGCTTAATGATTGATGAACTCAAAGACGATGCGAAAAAATTTGGTGATGACCGCCGTTCAGCGATTGTACAACGTGACGAAGCCGTTCAAATTAAAGAACAAGATTTGTTACCGGCTGAAACCGTAACTGTGGTTTTGTCTGAAGCGGGATGGATTCGTGCGGCCAAAGGTGCAGATGTCGATGCGCCAAGTTTAAATTATCGTGCTGGCGATCAATACTTAAGTCATACCGTGGGTAAAACCAATCAACGCGTTTATGTGATGGACAGTGCAGGGCGCAGCTATGCCTTGCCAATTAACAGTTTACCTTCGGCACGAGGTTTGGGTGAACCGATAAGTTCTAAATTGTCGCCTGCAACTGGGGTTAATTTTGTTCAAGTTTTAGTGGCAGATGACCAGCAAGCGCTGTTGGTGATGAGCGATGCCGGCTACGGCTTTAAAGCCCCAGCCATTGCATTGGATACCAACGCAAAAGCAGGAAAAGCCTTCTTAACTTTACCGGATGATTCGCAAATTTTACCTGTGTCGGTAATCCATCATTTTACCCACGTTGCGGTGTTAAGTTCTGCGGGTAAATTGCTATTGATTGAGCTTGCAGAATTGCCGGTTTTAAACAAAGGTAAGGGCAACAAGCTGATGCAATTGGCACAAGGCGAAACGATAATTGCATTTACTTTATTAGAATTGAGCGATACGTTGCAGGTCATAGCAGGACAACAGCAGTTGAAATTAAAGGCCGATGACTTGCAAAAATATATTGGAAAACGTGCGACCAAAGGACAACTTTTACCACGTGGCTATCAAAAAGCCAATAAACTTATTGTTCAAAGATAAACCTAGCAAGGTTCTTCATAAATACGTTAAATATGGTATGGTTATAAACAAAGACCTTGCCAAGAATATAACGGAAACATGTAGGACGGAGATAAAAGGCATTATGGAAAAAATTTGGTTTGACGAATATAAAAAAACAGGCATTCAAGATAAAATTACTTTACCTGCTGAAAACACGTCTTTAGTTGATGTTTTTGAAAGTAATTTAAAAAAATACAGTACGCGTGATGCTTTTGTTTTTATGGATAAAAAGATCACCTACGATGAACTTGAACTGGCCAGTCGCAAATTTGCGGCATATTTGCAAAGCTTAGGTTTATCTAAAGGCGCGCGCGTGGCAGTAATGATGCCGAATGTATTGCAATATCCTGTTGCAAGTTTAGGGATTATTCGCGCAGGTTATGTGCTTGTGAACGTGAATCCTTTATACACCGCGCGAGAATTAGAACATCAGTTAAACGATGCTGGTGTAGAAGCGCTGCTGATTATTGAAAATTTTGCGTCAGTGTATGAAAAAATCTTAGGTAAAACGCCAGTGAAGCATGTTGTGGTTGCTTCAGTGGGCGACATGCTCGGATTCATTAAAGGCAATATTGTGAACTTTGTTTTACGCAGCGTGCGTAAACAAATTCCAGCATGGAATATTCCTCACCATATTTCATTTAATGATGCAATCAGCAAAGTTAGCCCAAGCGCGTATAAGCGCCCAACGCTGACGCTTAGCGATTTGGCGGTTTTACAATATACCGGCGGAACTACCGGTGTGGCGAAGGGAGCAGAATTAACCCATCGCAATTTAATTGCCAACATGCTGCAAATTCAAAACTTATTTGACAGCAAGTTCAGCCAAGAACCAATTGACGATTTCCGTTTAATTTCGGCTTTGCCGCTTTATCATATTTTAGCGTTCACCGTGTGTGAACTGTATGGTATTTGCCAAGGTGCAACCAACTTGCTGATTGCAAATCCACGTGATTTACCAGCTTTAATTAAAGAAATTGATAAATTTAAGCCAACGTTATTCCCTGGCGTAAATACCTTATTTAATGCTTTGATTAATAATGAAAGCTTTAGACAGCTTGACCATAGCAAAATGCAAATAGCAGTGGGTGGCGGCATGGCGGTATTGCCATCGACAGCTGAAGCATGGAAAAAATATACTGGTATTACCATTCATGAAGGTTATGGTTTATCTGAAACCTCACCGGTGGCGGTATTTAACCCGCCTGTATCGGAAGATTTTTCAGGCGCGATTGGTATTCCTGTGCCTTCAACCGATGTGGCAATTTTAGATGATGATGGCAATGAAGTTCCATTGGGCGAGCGCGGAGAAATTGGTATTCGTGGGCCGCAGGTGATGAAAGGCTATTGGAACCGTCCCGATGAAACTGAAAAAGTCATGACTCAAGATGGTTATTTCCGCACTGGCGATATTGGCGTGATGGATGAGCGCGGCTATATTAAAATTGTAGACCGTAAAAAAGACATGATTTTGGTGTCTGGCTTTAACGTTTATCCAAACGAAATTGAAGAAGTCATTGCTCATCATCCAAAAGTTCTGGAAGTGGCCGCGATTGGTGTGCCAGATGAAAAATCGGGTGAAGTTCCAAAACTGTTCGTGGTGAAAAAAGATCAATCCTTAACCACCGAAGAATTGTTGGCGTACGCTAAGCAAAATCTGACTGGTTATAAACGCCCGCGCTATGTCGAATTTATGGATGATTTACCGAAATCGAATGTAGGGAAAATTTTGCGTAAAGAACTGCGCAACCAGACTAAATAAAGTGTTTAAAAAAAAGACCGAATTCTCGGTCTTTTTTTATGCCTCTTTTTTGAGCATCATTTGGTCTAAATAAGGGCGAGCAAAGTGAATAATCACCAAAAAGGGCAACATGCCTGATAATTGCATTTTAAAATGTGGAAAATCGAATGCATGTTGATAGCTAAAATAATTATCCACCAAACTATAGACAATCGTCAGTGCAAGCCAAATCCAAAGCGACCATTGGCGAATAGCGACCGCCCAAAAAGCAATAGTGAGCATCACAAATGTGCCTAGTGTCGATTGCCAATTGAAATTTGCACAAATCATGCTAATTAAAAATGCCGTAATCGGCAGTACGATTTTTAAAATCTGATTCATTTTACGTTGAGCACGTGCTTGCTGTTCTAAGGCATTTAGCAGGGTTGTTTGGTCTTGGTCGCTCATCATGGTCTCAAAATAAAAGAATACAAATCATTATATTTAACCGAAAAATTGCAAGAAAAGCCATGCTATGATGAAATATCTGTCTGGCAACTCTAAGAGATTTATAAGATGCAAAGCATCAGTGGCATTATCTATTTGATTCTAAGTGCATGTTTACTCCCTTACGCGTTTACCCTCATTGCCAAAATGACAGCAGGTTTTAAACCAAAAGATAATCAGCAGCCGCGTGAATTCTTGGCCAAAGCCACAGGCGTCGCCGCTCGCGCCAATGCAGCTCAACAAAATAGTTTTGAAAGCTTACCTTTATTTATTGCAGCCATTTTAATGGCGGAATATATGGTGCTAGATCAGCATGTGGTGAGTCTATTTGGCTGGGCGTATATTGTGTTACGCATCATTTATGGGATGTGTTATCTGGCCAATTGGGCCACGTTACGTTCAATCGTGTGGTTTTTGTCTATGGCTTGCCCTATATTATTACTGGTGTTGATTATTCATCTTTATGCTTAGCAGTAAAATTAAATTAAATTTTTGCCCAAAATAGGTGCAAAAAAGATATTTATTGAAAGACTATTAGAAAGTAATCCGGTAATCGGTATAATCCTTTTCCATCCATCTGCTTGAAATAAAATTATGTTTCAAGCATTTTAACTGGCTGACTTAAAAGAGTACGATCATGAGTTATAGCAATATTCCAGCAGGTAAAGATGCACCAAATGACATTTATGTCATCATTGAAATTCCTGCCAATGCAGCACCAATCAAATATGAAATCGACAAAGATTCAGATGCATTGTTTGTAGACCGTTTTATGGGTACAGCAATGTTCTATCCAGCAAACTACGGCTATGTACCAAATACTTTGTCTGAAGATGGCGATCCGTTAGACGTGTTGGTGGTGACGCCATATCCAGTGGCTGCAGGTTCAGTGATTCGTTGTCGTCCAGTCGGTAAATTGAACATGGAAGATGATGGCGGGATTGATGCAAAACTGATTGCTGTGCCACACGAAAAACTTTCACCTTTATATAAAGATGTTAAAGAATATACCGATCTTCCTGCATTACTCATTAACCAAGTTGAGCATTTCTTTGCGCACTATAAAGATTTAGAGCCTGGGAAATGGGTTAAAATTTCAGGTTGGGAAGGTGCAGACGTTGCTAAAGCCGAAGTGCTAAAAGCGATTGAAGCGGCGAAAAAATAAGATTTTTTGCTCTGAAAAAAACCTACACTATGTGTAGGTTTTTTTATTTTAAATATTTGTAAATCATAAAAATTTCCTTGGATACAGCATTTGACTGTACTGCATCACGCTAGATGTATTGGTTCAAAAGAAATAAAAAAATCCCATCTCAAGGATGGGACTTTTTAGTGCACGAAGGCACAGTCATGATATTTTTAGCTGAAATTAGAAAAATTTCACAGGAATATCAAGGAAGATACGTGTTTCATTGGTGCTCGGCATATAGTAATCATTTGAATATGCAGAATCTGTACGATAGATAGATTCGCGTAAACGAAGACTTGCACCTTTAGCAAAACCAGACTGAACGGTATATTTTACTTGGTTAAAGAATTCACGTTCTTTAGCATTACTCGTTGTTTTGGTATCGATATCCCAACCATAAACGTAAGCAGACGTCCAAGATAAGCCAGGTACGCCATAATCACTGAAGTCTACGCTATATTGAACTTGTGCAGACTTTTCACCACGACCGTTAAAGTCAGAAAGGTAAGAGTTTGGTAGGTAAATACTTTGGAAGCCATCAGCATTTTCACCATACGCATAACCAGTGTTGCCAGTGCTTTGTTGGTAAGCCAACATCACGCTGTGTGGTCCTTGATTATAAGTTGTTGAGAAAGCCCAAATATTGTTTGAACGATCAGACGGGTTTACATCAGCTTTTGCTGATGATGCGCCTGCATCTTTATCCCATTTCGTATGGTAACCACTTAAGTCAAAAGTTAATGAATTTTTGTCAGCAAGTGGTAATTTATAGTTTAAATCTGCGTAATGACGGTCTAATTTATCTTTGCTGTCTAAACCATAATAAGATGCATTGAATTGGTCATTAAATTTATATTTTGCACCCCAAACATAAGCGCGTTTTAGGCTGTTGCCTGAAGCATCTTTGTCTGTGCTAATTTGGTCGGACATTTGATTTTTAGTGAATTTACCTGCAATCACTTCTAAGTCTTTGACTTCATGGCTGGTTAAAAGTGTACCAGTAAAATATTCAGGAACCATACGTGCAGTATTACTTGCAAGTACTGGAATATCAAGAATTTGCGTACCATAAGTTAAGGTTGTATTTGATGCGCGTACTTTGGCATATGCACCACCACGAGTCCATTGGTCATATGGATTACCATTTGAATCGCGTGGAACCATGTTGTTGCCAGAATGCTTGTTATCGCCTAATTTAAACGAGAAATCACCGACTACACCTGCAGCAAAACCAACAGTACCTTGAGTAAAGCCTGTTTCAGCATTAAGCATTACCGATTGAACTGAAGATCGAGTATCATCACCAGGATTTACATTTTTTTTATCACGGTCGATAAAACCCGTACGTAACAGAACCGATGCAGAGGCATCATCTACAAGTCCTTTGGACTCGCTTTGCTCGCTTGCAAATGCTGGAGAAACAAGCAATGCTTGAATAAGAAGAACTAATGGTAGCTTAGGTAGATTTAGCATTGGCTGCCCCTGAAAGGTGAAAAAATATTTTGTTGCAGGATAATGTGCAATTGGTAACAAAATGTACATCTAATCTATAATAAAAAGAATACCTTGATCAAATTTTTTTTCACAAAATAAAACATGAAGTGCTTTTTTATTGAATAAATTTAATTAAGTTATTAATTTATATTGATTTTATGTCTTTATAAAATAGTGTTACACTTTAATGGTATCAGTGAGTACTTAATTTTACTGATATGTTGGTATGAAAAATGCTTATTAATTTGCAAATTTAACAAGTACAAATCACCTTCGAGGGATGAATAATGAAACATTTAATCGCAGCAGCAATCGCCGTATCGACATTGTCAACCGCAGCCTTCGCAGAAGACAATGCGCTTGCAGCATATGGCTTAACATTCAGCGGTAATGTGGCTTTAACTAGTGACTATCGTTGGCGTGGACAATCGCAAACAGAAAATGACCCTGCAATTCAAGGCTCATTTACTCTTGCACATAGTTCGGGACTTTATTTTTCTGCATTTGCATCCAATGTCGACTTTGGTGCAGGAACAAAGGCGCATTTGGAACTAGATCCAACAATTGGTTTTACAACCCCACTAAGCTTAGGTTCAATGAAACCAAATTTAGATGTGGGTGTGGTTTACTATAACTATCCTAGCGGTGGCAATATTAACTGGCCTGAGCTTTATGCGAAACTTGCTTTTGCCGATGCAATGGTAAAAGGTGATAGTTTAGTTCCAAGTATTTCTTATACCAATCAATATGGTGGTAGTGCTGGTAAAGTTGATGGTAAAAAAGTCTCAAATTGGAACTTTAATTTAGCCTATTCAGTACCATTTGCAGATACTGGCTTTGGTGGTGTGGCAAGTGTTGGTTATAGCAAAGCAGATAAAAATATTTACAGCTATAATGCAAGTGGCGATGCGACTGATAAAGACTTTTTTGATTGGAAAGTCGGCGTAACTTATAACGTTAAATCTATTTCGGGTTTAACTGCCGAACTTGATGCAGTAGGAACAAATATTGATAATTATGACCACACAGCAAACCGTGGCGTAGACACGGGTGCAGTCTTTACTTTAACTAAAGCATTCTAAATATAAGTAGTTTTATAAAAAACAAAAGACCACTTTTCGTAAGTGGTCTTTTTTATTTGGTCTCTAGTTTTGAAATGGACTCCGATAAGACAATGCCTCTGATAGATGTTCACTCGAAATATGCTCGCTTTGTGCGAGATCGGCAATGGTTCGCGCTACACGCAAAACTCGATGATAGCCACGCGCAGACAAATTTAAACGTTGTTGTGCTAAGGCAAGCATATTTTTGCTGCTGTCAGATAAAGTAGCAACCTGCTCAAGTTGTGTGCTCGATAAAGCATGATTGGGAGCTTTTTGTCGCTGCATTTGCTGTTGATAGGCCTGTATAACCCGTTGGCGCACAACCTTTGAACTTTCTGGAATTTGGCTACTTTGTAAATCTTGATTAGATAGAGGTGGAACATCGATATGAAGATCAATCCGATCAAGCAATGGGCCAGATATACGATTTTGATATCGTTTGATACTTTCTGCCGAGCATTGGCAGCGACTGTCTTGATTAAACGCATAGCCGCATGGGCATGGGTTCATTGCGGCAATCAGTTGAAATGCTGCAGGAAAGGTGATCTGACGTGCAGCTCTAGAAATAATAATTTCTTTACTTTCTAAGGGTTGGCGTAATACTTCGAGCACTTTACGGTCAAACTCAGGCAACTCATCAAGAAATAATACGCCGTGGTGTGCCAGTGTAATTTCACCAGGTTTTGGAGATGATCCACCACCAACCAAGGCAATTGCTGAAGCAGTATGGTGTGGTGAGCGGTAGGGACGTTGTCCAAATTGATAAGGCTGCTGTGCAATTGAATGAATGCTTGCAACCGTCAAGCTTTCATCCTGACTTAATGGTGGCAGAATGCTGGCTAAGCGGGATGCCAATAAGGTTTTGCCTGTGCCCGGCGGGCCTCTAAAAAGAAGTGAATGCCCACCTGCGGCTGCAATTTCTAAGGCACGTCGTGGTCGAAGCTGCCCTTTAACATCCGATAAGTCGGCTAAAGAATTTTGCGCTAAGCTGAGTGGTTGTTGTGTGGCCACAGACAGTTTTTGTTGTCCTAAAAAATGCCCACAAACTGCTTGTAAATTGGGTGCCGGATACAGTGTTAACGGTTGAACTTGGCTGGCTTCCGTTAAATTTGCCAAAGGTAACATTAATTGGCGTTGTTGTTTTTGGCAGGCAAGGGCAATGGTTAATGCACTAGAAATGGGGCGAAGCTGACCATCTAAGGCCAATTCACCCACAAATTCAAATTGATCTATTTCTGTTTCGGGAAGTTGTCCTGAGGCAATTAAAATACCTAAGGCAATAGGCAGGTCCAGTCGCGCCCCATCTTTGGGTAAATCGGCCGGTGCAAGATTGATGGTTAGGCGTTTAGTTGGAAATTGAAATCCACTATTAATGATGGCAGAACGTACGCGGTCTTTACTTTCGCGCACGGCTGCTTCTGGCAAGCCGACAATGGTTAAAGATGGTAAACCTTGACTGACATGGACTTCTACTTCAATCAGTGGTGCGTTTAATCCCAACACACCGCGTGTGTAAATTTTGGCGAAAGACATTATTATGTTCCATTTTGGTGCTTATTTTATTTGTCATCGTTGTTTTTAATGCACAATTAAAGTGCTTTTGTGTGTTGCTGTAGTTTAAGTTCAAGTAAGTCGACTTGTTGTTGTAAGGCATCTAAGCGTGCATTAGCGAGTTTTAAATGGTTTTTTTGTCGATCAATTTCATTTTTAGAGACCAAATCCATTTGTTCGATTGCTTCATTTAATAATGCTCTTAAATTGTGCTCTACATCTTTTTTGGGTTGTTCAATTTGCGCCAAAATGGCTTGTAATAGGGATTCTAACATGGGCTTTAACTCAGCACGTATAAGATGGTCTTAGTTTATCATGACATTGATATAAACTGATTTTTCAAAAAATAAAATAAAAAAACAGGATTTTTTTTAACGCGCTCAACTAAAATATAAAAATAAGGTATAAGTATGAATAGAAATGCCATATTTCTGTATTCCTCCAACCGCAGGGATATTGGCATGGAAATTGAACATAAAACCTTACAGCTGAAAAATAAGCCGAAGGAAAAAAACATGAAGCTCGTAACTGCTATTGTAAAACCATTTAAATTAGATGATGTGCGTGAAGCATTATCAGAAATTGGTGTTCAAGGTATCACGGTCACAGAAGTGAAGGGTTTTGGTCGTCAAAAAGGCCATACTGAACTTTACCGTGGTGCTGAGTACGTTGTTGATTTTTTACCTAAAGTCAAAATTGAAATTGCAATTAGTGATGAAATGGTCGACTCAGTCATTGAGTCGATTACCCGTGTTGCAAGCACAGGTAAAATTGGTGACGGTAAGATTTTCGTAACCAATCTAGAGCAAGTTATTCGTATCCGTACCGGTGAAACTGGGTCAGATGCAGTTTAATTTGGCATAAAGTTTGCTGAGTACAATTTAACTCGCAAAAATAGGTTGGGGGAAATACATGAAAAAAATAATTATGGCGCTCAGTTTGTCTGGTGCTTTATTTACTTCGGTTGCCAGCTATGCTGAAACCACAACGCCTACACCTGCTGCTGTATCGGTTGCAGGTTTTCAAGCTGCACAAATTGAATTTGCTTTAGGTAAAACCAATGTCAGTGCGGATGATGCAGGTATTAAAAGTATTGTTGATTATGCCAAAGCACATCCTGAAGCGAGTTTTCAGCTCAGCGGCTTTGTAGACAGTACAGGCGATGCAGAAAGTAATAAAAAAATTGCCAAAGAACGTGCAGAAAAAGTCAAAGATAGCTTAGTTGCAGCTGGTGTTGCAGCAGACAAAATTGTATTACAAAAACCAGATGATATTACCGCTGGAACAACTGAAAGTGCTCGCCGCGTTGAAATTAGTTTGGTAAATACTGCTGCTGCAGCTGCGACAGAATCTGCTGCTGAAGCAAGTACGCCTGCAACTGCAGAAACCGCCGCAGCTTCTGAAGCGACAGCTGCTGCACCGGTTGCCAAATTAGATACAGGTGATACCGCTTGGATCTTGATTTCAACAGCTTTAGTTCTGTTAATGACCATTCCAGGTTTGGCATTGTTCTACGGTGGTATGGTTCGTAAAAAGAATGTATTAGCCACTATGGCCCACAGTTTTATGGCTGCTGCCGTGGTGAGTATTGTTTGGGTTGTGATTGGTTATACCTTGGCATTCGACACAGGTAATTCCTTTGTTGGTGGCTTAAGTAAACTGATGCTGTCTGGCATTACAACAGAATCCTTACAAGGCACAATTCCTGAAATTCTGTTTGTTATTTTCCAAATGACATTCGCGATTATCACGGTTGCCATTATTAGTGGTTCTATCGCTGAACGTATGAAATTCGGTGCATTTATCGCATTTATCACCATTTGGGTCATTGTTGTTTATGCGCCAATTACGCACTGGGTTTGGGGCGGCGGCTGGTTAGGTACAGACGGTGCACTTGATTTTGCTGGTGGTACAGTCGTTCACATCAACTCTGGTGTTGCAGGTTTAGTCGCAGCCTATGTTGTGGGTAAACGTATCGGCCTTGGCAAAGAATCAATGGCGCCGCACAACCTTGTGTTGACTGTGATTGGTGCAAGCTTACTTTGGGTGGGTTGGTTCGGTTTCAACGGTGGATCTGCATTAGGTGCAAATGGTGCTGCAGGTTATGCCTTAGTTACCACACAAGTTGCTGCTGCCGCTGCTGCGATTTCTTGGTCAGTGGTTGAAAAACTGGTTCGTGGTAAATCATCTGTATTGGGCGCAGTATCTGGTGGTGTTGCAGGTTTGGTTGTGATTACACCGGCAGCTGGTTTCGTAACTGTAGGTGGCTCATTAATTATGGGTTTACTGGGTGGCGTAATTTGTTTCTGGGGGATTACTGGTCTTAAACGTGTTCTAAAAGCAGATGATTCTTTAGATGCCTTTGGTTTACACGCCGTTGGTGGTATGGCAGGTGCAATTTTAACAGGTGTATTTGCAAGCTCATTCATTATGGGCGACAAAGCGCCAGTGGATGTTATGCATCAATTATGGGTGCAATTAGAAGGTGTTCTTGCAACAATTGCATATAGCGCCATCTTAACCTTCATCATCTTAAAAGTGATTGATGTTGTGATTGGCTTACGTGTCACAAATGATGACGAACGTATGGGTCTAGATTTGAGTCAACATGGCGAACGTGTTGAATAATCATTCCATCTAGATTATAAAAAACAGCTCCTCTTCGGGGCTGTTTTTTTATTTTAAACACTACATTTAGTATCTCTAAGATTTTTGATACACTAGATACACTAGATACACATTGATTGGCTGATTAAAATTGTAATGCATTGTCCATTTTGTAATGCGCCTGACAGTAAAGTGATCGACTCTCGTTTGGCTGCCGAAGGCGGTCAAATTCGTCGTCGTCGAGAATGTGTGGGTTGTGGAGAACGATTTACCACTTTTGAAAGCTATGAAGTGGTTATGCCGCGCGTGATTAAATCCAATGGTAAGAATGAACCCTTTGATGAACTTAAATTACGCCGCTCACTTTTGCATGCTTTGCAAAAAAGACCCGTTACGCAAGACCAAATTGAAGCGGTATTAAGCGATATTCAATTACAAATTCGCCGTTTGGGCGAGCGTGATGTCAATTCACGAACCATTGGTGAAATAGTGATGCAATCTTTGTTCGCTTTAGATCATGTCGCGTATGTCCGTTTTGCCTCGGTTTATCAAGATTTCCAAGACATTGATGCCTTTCGCCGACATATCGAATCGATGCAACACGAGAATAATAAATAAAATGTCAGCGCTTGATATTCAATATATGCAGCGTGCAATTCAACTTGCACAACAAGGACAATATTCAACTAAACCCAACCCCAATGTTGGCTGTGTTATTGTCAAAGATGGGCACATTGTTGGTGAGGGTTTTCATCCGCAAGCAGGGCAGCCGCATGCCGAAGTTTTTGCTTTAAGACAAGCCGAAGCCCGCGCCCAAGGGGCAACGGCCTACGTTACTTTAGAGCCATGTGCCCATTTTGGTCGAACACCACCTTGTGCCGAAGCTTTGGTTAAAGCGCAACTTAAACGTGTTGTTGTGGCCTGTTTAGATCCGAATCCGTTGGTTGCAGGTAAAGGCATTGCCATTTTAGCAAATGCGGGCATTGAGGTTGAGTCGGGTGTTTGTGATGAAGCCGCCCGCCAGTTGAATTTGGGCTTTTTAAAAGCCATGGCAACGCAAATGCCGTACGTACGTTTGAAAATTGCTTCGAGTTTAGATGGTCGTACCGCCATGCAGTCGGGCGAGTCAAAGTGGATTACCGGTACAGCCGCGCGTCAGGATGTGCAGCATTGGCGTGCAATTTCAGGCGCGGTGATTACAGGTATTCAAACGGTTCTGGCCGATGATTGTCAATTAAATGTTCGAGCATTGCCTGAGGTTGCGCTTGAGAACGTGGTTCAACCGAAACGCATCATTTTAGATCGGCAAGGTCAATTGCCTTTAACGGCTAAAATTTTGGCTCAACCGCAACAGGTTATTGTGGTGGGCACATTTAGGCAAGCATTGGCAGACCTTGGTGTCACGCAATTGCCAGATCAGCCTTTAGCATCGCTCTTGGCAATCTTATGCCAACAATTTCAAATTTACGATGTATTGGTGGAAGCCGGTGCAACCTTGAGTACTGCATTTTTACAGCAAGGTTTGGTCGATGAGTTGATTCATTATATTGCACCAACATTATTAGGTCAGTCCGCCCGCGCCATGTTTCAAGCAGATTTTCAAACTTTGGCGCAGCAACAGCGTTTTCGCATTCAAAATGTCGTACAACTTGGGCAAGACTTACGCCTAAGCTTAACGCCATCACAAGAGTCACTATGAATTCAGAGACAACGGTTTATCATAAACGTCGACACGCGGCACGAACCACAGATGAATACCTTTTTCATCAATTGGTGCCGTATTTAGGCAATAAGCGACGTTTGTTGCATTTGATTTTAGAGGCGCTTGAGCTTACAGGAACATTAAAAACAACCGCAAACCGTGCACCAATTTTTGCAGATTTTTTTGCAGGCAGTGGCGTGGTTTCTCGTTTGGCACGTCAAAATGGTTATCGTGTGATTGCCAATGATTGGGAACCTTATAGCCATGCTTTAAATCACGCGATTTTATCCTGTGTTGAAGCACCAAAATTTAAAGAATTGGGTGGATATCAAAAAGCCATCGATTATTTAAATCGCTTGCCTTTAAGCAAAGGTTGGGTGACGCATAATTTATGCCCACGCAACGATGAAGAATACGATCCAGCGCGTGATCGGTTGTTCTTTAAACGCCGTAACGGCATGCGCATTGATGCCATTCGTCAGCAAATTGCGACATGGCAGGCGCAAGGCGCAATTGATGATGTCGAAATGAGTGCATTGCTCGCACCGTTATTGTATTCGGCCAGTTTTGTCAGTAATACCAGTGGCGTCTTTAAAAGTTTTCACCATGGTTGGGGGGGCAAAACTCAAACGGCATTAGAGCGGATTGAATCGTTATTGTGGCTAACACCTAGCCGTTTTTGTGAAATAGGCGATTTGAATCATCCAATGGCTGAAATGTGGTGTGTCGATGCACAGCATTTGGCCAATCAGATGAGTGGTTTTGAAGTGGATGTGGCTTATTTAGATCCACCATATAATCAACATGCCTATAGCAGCAATTATCATGTGTTAAATTCGCTCACGCTTTGGGATCAGGCCGATTTACCGCCACCAGATACCAAAGGCTTTAAAAGTGGTATTGACCGTGCATGGCGTAAAGAGCGTCCAAGTCCGTATAATTCATCAAAATATGCCAAAGAGGCTTATGAGAAATTATTGTCGACCATTAATGCGCGTTATATTTTGACCAGTTACTCAACCGATGGCAACATTGAAGCAAAAGACTTGCTCAAAGCGAATTTAGAACGCGGCCACGTTACGCTACTGACTCAAGATGTTCCACGTTATCGCGTCAGCAAACAGCGGCAATCTGAACGCGCTCGAGTTTTAGAGTTTATCGTCATTACCGACACGCATGCTAAATCGGGCCCACCATTGCGCCAGTTGCTTGGACAATTGTACCATTATGCAGAATTGGGTGGGGTGGATACCTCTGGCGTAAGTACTCAATTGGCACTTTGGTAAAATAGAGATTAAAATTAAATGTTTACAGGAATTATTGAAAGTGTAGGGCAAGTCGAGAGCGTGCAACCGTTGGGTGGCGATATCCGATTACGCATTCGTACTGCGCTGGATTTATCTGACGTTCATTTAGGCGATTCGATTGCAACCAATGGCATTTGCCTCACAGTGATTGACTGGGGTGCAGATTGGTATAGCGCAGACGTTTCTCGAGAAAGTTTAAATCGAACCACACTGGCCCAATGGAAAGTTGGTCAGTTAGTGAATGTCGAAAAGGCCATGTTGCCGACCACGCGCTTTGGTGGGCATATTGTGAGTGGTCATGTCGATGATGTCGGTGAAATTAGTGTTGTTCGCCACGATGCACGTTCTTTATATTTTGAAGTGACTGCACCCATTGCGTTGGCTAAGTATTTGGCTGAAAAAGGCTCGATTACGGTTGATGGTGTGAGTCTAACCATTAATCATTTGCGTGGGCATATTTTAAGTTTAAATCTGATTCCGCATACAGCAGAACGCACCAATATCCAAACATGGAAAGTCGGCACCAAAGTGAATTTAGAAGTTGATATTTTAGCGCGCTATATCGAGCGCTTGCTTTTGGGCGATCGTGCAGCCGAAACTAGCCCTGAATCGAAACTGAGTATGGATTTTTTAGCTCAAAATGGCTTCTTAAAATAAAAAAATCTCGGAGGTTGCTCCGAGATTTTTGATCTGCTTTTAATCTTTTTTGATTAAATACGAAATCTCTTCTTCTGCGGCCAGTTGCAATTTGCTGTTAAAATTTTTCACTGCGCTTTCAATTTGCGCAATTAAGCTTTCTGCTTCAAGTTCTAAGCGAATTTTCAGGTTGTCTAATGCTTCTTGAATTTCTGGTGTCACCACGGTTGTGGTTTTAGCCTGCACCTGAGGAATGGCGACACTCACGGTGCTTGGTGTTTTTTGGTAGCGTGCCGCATAATCTTGAAAATCGGTCAGGACTTGTTGTTGTAAATGTTGCAGTTCGGCTGTTTGCGCTTGCTGTTGTTGCAGTTCATCCTGTTGTAAAGTTTGCGCAAAGCGTTGTTGTTGGTCACGTTTTTTTAATAAATTTTGCTCGAGTTTGTGCTGTTTACGTACACGTGCAGCTTCAATTAACTCAGCTTTTAAATCGGCATAGCTTTGTTCGATGCTTGCATAAGATTCAAGCTGTGCCTGTTTGTTGCTATGTAACCATTCATCTAAGCGTGTTTCGTGGTTTAATAAGGTGCAAATACGACCAAGGTCGTTCAAATACGTTTGACGAACCGCTTGTGGGGCATTAAGCCAACGCGTTTTAAAATCTGCTCCAACATCTAAAGCCACAATTTTACTCCTTTGAGTATTTCACTCGATCTTTATAGTTTAAAGGTACGTGGGCTGAACCCAAGTTTTTTGTACTGTTTAAATTTCTCACGGCCGATTATTTTAGTCGATTCTTGATTTTCAACAATTTCAATAATGTGTTCAAACGTATCTTGTGGTTGAAGCGCTTCTGCTGTGAAATTGACTATAATCCATTGACCTGTTTTGGGCAAATGCGCGGAGATGCACACCGAAGCTTGCAGATCGTCAATCCCATGCGGAATAAAACTGTTGGCATCAAACTGCCACAACAGCTCATCTAATTGTTTTTGTTGCGATGGATCATCGCACAACCAGTAAATTTTTTTGGGTTGTTTGAGGATTTTACGACTTAAACGACAAGCACTTTCGGCTTGTCGTTCAGGGCTTTTTTCAAACAGATAAAAGCTAATTTCAGTCATGCTGGCTACGATTGGCAATAAATTGCATTAATAGGGGTACAGGACGACCGGTCGAACCTTTGTTTGCTCCAGATAACCATGCGGTGCCGGCAATATCTAAATGCGCCCAACGGTAATCGCGGGTGAAGCGTTGTAAGAAACAAGCCGCGGTTGTTGCCCCACCTTGAGGGCCACCAATGTTGGCAATATCGGCAAAAGGCGAATCAAGAAGTTCTTGATAATCATCCATCACCGGTAAGCGCCAAACACGGTCAAAACTTTGCTCACCTGCGGCATTAACTTCTTCTACAAGCGCATCATCGCCCGAGAATAAACCCGTCACCACTTTGCCCAGCGCAACCACACACGCACCAGTTAAAGTTGCAATATCTAACACCACCGCCGGATTAAAACGTTTCACGTAGGTTAAGGTATCGCATAACACCAAACGACCTTCGGCATCGGTATTTAAAATTTCCACCGTTTGACCGCTCATGGTGGTGACAATATCGCCGGGGCGAGTCGCTTTGGCTGAAGGCATATTTTCTGCCGCGGCAATGGTTCCGACCACATGAATCGGTAATTTCGCTTCGCACAATGCGCGGATGGTGCCAAATACAGAGGCTGCACCGCACATATCAAACTTCATTTCATCCATGTTGGCGCCAGGTTTAAGTGAAATTCCGCCTGTATCAAAGGTGATGCCTTTGCCAACCAACACAACGGGTGCTTCTTCTCGTTCAGATAAATACTCAAGGGTAATAATACGCCCTGGGCGATCAGAACCTTGGCTAACTGCAAGGAAGGAATTCATGCCTAATTCAGCCATTTGCTGCTCATCAAGGATGGTCACTTTGAGTTGCTCTGGGAATTCTGCTGCAAGTTCAAGCGCAAGTTCAGCAAGCGCTTCGGGATAACAAGTGTTGCCTGGGCGGTTGCCTAAATCACGGGCTAAGTTTTGTCCCGATTGAATGGCATTGACAAGCTGTATTTGCGTTTCAGATAAATTGCAGCCAATTAATTGTAGTTGTTCAAGTTGAACTTCTGCTTTTTTAGATTTGTATTCATCAAACACATAATTGGCTTGGCTAAGTGCCAGCGCAAAAACATAGTGGAATTCTGCTGGTAATTGGCTGATATCAACATCCACACTTGAGAATTTCTTGTTTACGGCTTGAATGACCGTTTGTGCAAGCTTGGCCATTTTGGCGGCTTTGAGCTCAGTAACCTTACCTAAACCTACAAAGCTACAAAATGGATAATGTTGATTGAGCCCAATTAGAGGTAAAATCTCTGCCAGATTGGCTTTGTATTGTGTTGCTTCTACAAAGGTTGCAAGCTGTGGCAGGGCTTCGCTAAACCGTGAAGATTCAATTTGTGTTGCATCTGTTAAAACAATCAAGGCAGAGCCAGAGGTTTGGCTGGTTTTTAAAGAAATTTTCATGCGCTGATAAATGCCTGTAGATGTAGGTAAATATAAAGTGATTGAAACATTACACTGGATACGATTGCAAGGTGCAAGCTTAGAATAGCTTTTTTATTCTACATATTCGGTTAAACTAAGCAGTTATCTGGATGGATGCGCTTAAACCTTGCCGTGACCATCCAAATTTTATTGCATTTCAATTTTAAGGATGTTTCCTTTTGATTATTCGGCGTTATTTAGTCAAACAGGTTGTAGAGACCTCACTCGTTGTAATTGCGTTACTCACATTAATTATGATGGGCGGGCGATTGATCAAATATTTTGGGATAGCAGCACAAGGTCGCTTAGACGCAGGTGTGCTGTTTAGCATTATTGGCTACCGCTTGCCTGAATTTTTGACGCTGATTTTTCCATTGGGTTTCTTTATTGGTTTGATGCTGGTATTTGGGCGCTTATATATCGACCATGAAATGGCTGTACTCAATAGCAGTGGTTTGAGTCGTAACCGCTTAGCACGATTACTTTTGCCACTGACGACTTGTTTTCTTGTTATTCAATTAATCTTAATGGTTTGGGTTTCACCGTGGGGATTGCGTCAATACGAACAATTGTCGAGCACTCAAGCGGTACGCACAGGCTTTGATTTGGTTCGACCGAAAGAATTTGTGGGTTCTGGGGCATATACCATTTATGCCAGCGATTTATCTGAAGATCGTAAAAATCTCAAAGATATTATGTTTTATCAACGTGCTGACAAAGAGGGTAAACCCAATGTGGTGATTTTAGCACGTGAAGCAAAACGGGTAGATATTCCAAATGACACCGCAAGTGTTGTCGATTTAATTGACGGTCGCCGTTATGAGTTGTATCCGGGGCAGCCAAGATACACCCTAACCGAATTTAAGCAATATCGTCTACGAATTGAAAATAATAAAGATGCCGATGTTACCGGCGATCAAGCAGAATCAATGCGCATTTCACAATTATGGGAAAAACGTAGCGATCCTGTGGTGCAAAGTGAATTGGGTTGGCGTTTATTTGTTCCATTTGCAATTGTGGTTGCATTAATGCTTGCCACGGCACTGTCTGAAGTGAATCCACGTCAAGGGCGCTATTATCGCTTATTGCCTGCCATTTTAATTTTTGCCAGTTTAATTGTGGCATTGATGGCTGTCAAAACACGCATTACCCGTGCAGAATTGGGCATTTGGGCTTATCCCGCCATATTGTTGATTTATGCTGTAGTTACACTCGTTTTTCTGCGAAAGCCCAATTTAAAGGCTAAGCTGAATTTAAAATTGAATAAGTGAGGTCGTAAAAATGTTAGCACGACGTTTAATTGCCAAACATGTCACGACCACGGCAGCTTTGGCGATGTTCGGTACAACCATTGTACTTGGGTTATTGCAGGCGCTTTTTACTTACTTGGCCGAGTTAAGCAGTTTAAAAAATGGCTATACCGCATGGAAGGCACTCGAATACGTATTTTGGAACTCGCCGCATTATCTGTATGAGATTTTACCCATTTCAGCCTTAATTGGCGCGGTGATTGGGCTTGGAACGCTTGCATCGAATAGTGAGCTGATTGTCATGCGTTCGGTTGGGATTAGCTTGTGGCGGATTGTCGGTTGGGTAATGCGCTCAGCCTTGCTGTTGGTGGTTTTAGCGTTTGCTTTAATTCAGTGGATTATTCCGTATACCAGTGAACGCGCTGAAAGTATTAAAAATCACCAAGCACATGCTGAATTAGGTGAGGTTCGTGGCTATTGGACACGTGAAGGTCAGCGTTTTATTTATATCGATTATGCAAACTCGCAAGGTGAATTGCGCAATATCCAAATTTTAGATTTCGATCAAGATTATCGTTTGAAGCAAGATTTGTTGGCAGAACAAGGGCAATTTGAACAAAAAACACAGTGGAATTTAAAACAAGTTCAACAAACCCAAATTCTACCTACTGCGGATGCAACATTGACGCAATCGGCACAATTGCCGGTAGATTTGGCTTTACAACCTAAATACGTACGTATGGTCACCGTAGATCCTGACGACTTACCGCCAACACAATTGGTTTCGTTTATGCGCTATTTATCGGATTATAGTCAGGTGCCTAAAACCTACCAATTGGCCTTTTGGAAAAAAGTGGCCATGCCATTTTCATTATTGGCATTGGTGGTCATCGCCTGTTCATTTATTTTTGGCCCCTTACGCCAACAATCGATGGGTTTTCGTTTGGTGATTGCATTATTTATTGGTCTCGGCTTTTATTATATGCAAGACTTTTTGGGCTATGCGAGTCTGGTCTATAGTCCATCGCCCGTGTGGTTTGTCTTTGTGCCAATTATCCTCATCTTTATGGCTGGGGGATATTTGCTTAATCGAGCAAAATAAACAACTTACAGGTGTGGGCATTCGGCTCGCCTAAATGCAATAGAGAATTGTTCAAAATTTAGGTAGAATGCTCCCACTCAGATCACAACAGAAAGAGAATAGGAAAATGACGGATACGAAGGCAGGCAAAATTCCTCATGTCTTGGTTATCATGGATGGTGTTGGTCATCGTGAAGCGCTAGAAGATAATGCCTTTTTAGCAGCGAAAACCCCGCATCTGACAGCAATGCAACACAAGCATCCGCATAGTCTTATTTCTGGTTCTGGTGAAGATGTTGGCTTACCCGATGGACAAATGGGTAACTCTGAAGTGGGTCATATGAATTTGGGTGCAGGTCGGGTGCTTTATCAAGATTTTACCCGAATCACCAAAGACATTCGTTCAGGCGCATTTTTTGAACACACGGTATTAATTGATGCGGTTGAACAAGCCAAAGCCGCGGGCGGTGCGTTGCATATTATGGGCTTGTTGTCTGAAGGCGGCGTACATTCACACCAAGACCATATTGTTGCCATGTGCCAACTTGCTTTACAGCGCGGTGCAAAAGTTTATTTGCATGCGTTTTTAGATGGGCGAGATACCCCACCGAAAAGTGCCGAGCCATCTTTAATTAAATTAGAGGCTTTATTTGCACAATATCCAAATCAAGGACGTATTGCCACCATGATTGGGCGTTATTTTGCAATGGATCGTGACAATCGTTGGGATCGGGTAGAACAAGCCTATCGACTGTTGACCGAAGGTGAGGCGGTGCATATTGCTACTTCTGCACAAGACGGTTTAGCACAAGCCTATGCCGCCAATGAAAGTGATGAATTTGTTAAAGCCACACGCATTGGCGAGCCTGCAGTCATTCAAGATGGTGACAGTGTGGTATTTATGAATTTCCGTGCCGATCGTGCGCGTGAAATTACCCGTGCTTTTGTCGATAAAGACTTCAGTGGCTTTAGCCGTAAAGTGCTGCCGCATTTATCCAAATTTGTCATGCTAACCCGTTATCAAGCCAGTATTGATGCGCCTGTAGCTTATATGCCACAAGCTTTACACAATACACTTGGTGAATACTTATCTAATTTAGGCAAAACACAATTGCGTATTGCCGAAACAGAAAAATATGCCCATGTGACCTTCTTCTTTAGTGGCGGTCGCGAAGATGAATATGCCGGTGAAAAACGGATTTTAATTCCATCACCAAATGTTGCAACTTACGATTTAAAACCAGAAATGAGTGCTTACGAAGTCACCGATGAGTTGGTGAAGGCCATTCATTCGGGTGAATATGACTTATTGGTGGTCAACTACGCCAATGGCGATATGGTTGGGCATACTGGTGTCTTTAATGCTGCTGTGCAAGCGGTTGAAGCGGTAGATACTTGTTTGGGGCGAGTTTACGATGCGGTTATGGCACAAAAAGGCCATATGCTGGTGACTGCCGATCATGGTAATGTCGAGCAAATGCAAGATTACGAAAGTGGTCAGGTACATACCCAACACACCACTGAGTTGGTGCCGTTCATTTATGTCGGACCAACTGATGCCGAAATTGCAGAAGGTGGCGTGTTGGCAGATGTTGCACCGACCTTATTGCACTTAATGCAACTGGAGATTCCAGCCGAAATGCAAGGTAAAAATCTCATTACGTTAAAAGTATAAAAGGTGAATGAATGGCTCAAATCATAAAAAAGCTACTGGTTGGATTATTGCTTTGTGGTTATTTGAGCCATTCTGTTGCGGCAAATTCGACCCAACCTACTGCTTTAGATGATGATGGCGAAGAAACGGGTGGGCACAGTAATGATGAAATTCCCATCGAAGCCATTCAAAAATTTGTACAAATTTATACGATTGTTAAAGACAATTACGTCAGTGAAAAGTCGGACGATGCCTTATTTGAGCAATCCATTAAAGGTTTAGTGGGGGGGTTAGATCGTTATTCTCGTTATTTATCGCCTGAAGATTATCGACAATTAGTGCAATACACCGAAGGAGATGTTGCCTCGGTAGATTTCGACTTAAGTTTTGACCGACCGCATCGCCAGTGGTTAATTAGTGGCATGAAGGACGATGCAGATTCGCTAAAGCTTGGCCTACATAATGGCATGACGGTTTATAAAATTGATAATCAGGAATTAAAAGATTTAAACCACGAACAAGTGCGCAATTTGCTTTATGGTTCAGTCGGCACGGTGCTGACGGTACAAACCAGTTTAATTGGTCAGCCCACAACGGTGGTCAGAAATAGAAAAGTTGAAGTTGAAGTTTCCTCGGTATTATTGCATAACCAAGTTTTGGTGATAAAAGTTCCTGTCTTTCAACAAGAAACAGCCAGTGAAATTAAAAGTATTATCGAACAATATCCTGAAAAAAAGATCAAAGCCGTTTTAATCGATTTACGTAATAATCCGGGTGGATTGCTTTCATCTGCCGTTGAAACAGCCGATTTATTTATGAACAATGGCATTATTGTCAGTACCAAAAGTCGTTCTGAAGGCAGTCAAACGTTTCAGGCCTTACCCGGTAATGAATTTTTTAAAATGAAACTCGGTTTATTAATTAATAACCGTTCGGCTT
Organism: Acinetobacter sp. MD2(2019); assembly: GCF_035615615.1. Classification (NCBI taxonomy): domain Bacteria; kingdom Pseudomonadati; phylum Pseudomonadota; class Gammaproteobacteria; order Moraxellales; family Moraxellaceae; genus Acinetobacter; species Acinetobacter sp. MD2(2019). Next base: position 134,707 of record NZ_VTDU01000003.1, read on the forward strand.
CTGCGGCTGAGGTCTTCACTGCGGCATTAAAAGAGCATAATCGCGCATGGGTGATTGGGGATAAAAGTTATGGTAAAGGCGTGGTACAAAAACTTTTTCCTTTACCCAGTGGTGCCGCCATACAAATGACGGTGTCGCATTACTATACGCCCAAAGGTAATATGATTGATGGGCAGGGAATTCAGCCCAATCAAATTTACAGCTTACCGATTGAAATGAAAGACGATATTTATGTAGACAATGTCGCAGATGTATTGCTAAAACATAAATAACGCACCCGAATGGTTTCGGGTGCATTCAGCATTTATTCTAAAGCTGGTTCATCATCAAGGCCAAATTTTTTCAGTCGGTAACGCAGTGAACGAAAAGACATGCCTAATTTTTTAGCGGCCAAGGTGCGATTCCAATGAGTCAGTTCCAGCGCATTTAATAAAATATCTTTTTCGACCTGTTCTAAATACGCTTCAAGCCCTTGTTCTGGCAGTTGTTTTGGTGCACTCATTTGTATATCTGGAATTTTCGAATTTGAAAGCGCAATATCTGGATGAGTTGCCAAATTTTCAGCCACGCTATGAGCTGGACTAACATGACCTTGTAACTGCACGGCATCAATCTGCTTGTCATCACATAAGGTGATGGCGCGTTCAATCATATTTCGAAGTTCGCGGACATTACCTGTAAATGCGTGCTGCATAAGAAAAGCATGTGCATTTGCGGTGAGTTGCTTATTTGCAAGTCCCCATTCCTGACAAATTTGCTGAATAAAATGGCGTGCAAGTTCAATAATATCTTCGCCTCGTTCACGCAGTGGCGGTAATTCAATATTCATGACATGTAAGCGAAAGAATAAATCTTGGCGGAATTTTCCTTGCTGAATCAGTTGTTCAAGATTCTGATGGGTCGCGCTGATAATTCGAAAATCAACCGCATGTTCAGTATCACTACCAATCGGGCGAATTTTCTTTTCTTGCACCGCACGCAGGAGTTTAACTTGCATGTTTAAAGGCAATTCAGCAATTTCATCTAAAAATAAGCTGCCGCCATGTGCGCTTTGAATTAGGCCTTGTTTGTCGTGTGTGGCATTGGTAAAGCTACCTTTTTTGTGCCCGAAAAGCTCACTTTCCATTAACTCGGCCGGAATGGCGCCGCAGTTAATGGCAATAAAAGGCCCATTTTTTCGATTGCTGAGTTGATGAACCAAATTGGCTACCACTTCTTTGCCTGTGCCTGATTCACCGGTAATAAAAATTGGGGCTTGGGTTCTAGATATTTTACGCAGCGTTTGTTTGAGTTGGTGCATGGGCGCCGAATGGCCAATCAAGCACCGATCCTCAATTTCTGGTTGGTTCAAGTTGGAGGTTTCATGTGGAACAATGGCTTTTTCTAATAATTGCTGTAAAGCCTCGGGTAAAATGGGTTTACTGATAAAATCAAAGGCGCCAGCTTTTAGGGCATTAATGGCAATTTCCATATTGCCATAGGCACTAATCACCGCAATAGGCGTGTTCGGGTAATGCTGATTCATATGCTCAACCAAGCTGATGCCATCTGCATCGGGGAGATTAAGGTCGGTCAGGCAGGCATTAAAATGTTGTAATCGCAATTTCTTTTTGGCGTCGCTGACGGTATGCGCAAGCTCAGATTCAATCCCCATTCGTTTCAGTGTCATTTGCATGAGTAGGCATAGATCGATTTCATCATCGACCAACAGGACACGATTCGGCTGTGTATTCATAATTCCCCAAAAAACTTATTGTATTTGAATGGCAATACATTCAATGCGGAAACACGTTCCATCTTGTAATTTGCTATAGCTTAATTTTGCCTGATTTGCTTCACAAAAACTATGTGAAAGATATAAACCTAACCCCGTTCCTTTGACTTCGGTGGTAAAAAAAGGTGAAAAAAGTTGTGAAAGCTGCTGTTCAGGCACCCCTTGGCCAAAATCAATGATATCGATATAGACCAAGTCATGCTGTAAATAGGCGAAAATTTCAATATATTCGCGGTCTGGTGCGTTATGGCGTAAAGCATTTTGAATCAAATTGATGAGGACTTGGCGCAGTTGCGCTTCATCAAAGGAGAGTTGTATTTCATCCTGTAGATGCACCTTAATCTGTGCTTGAAAGAGGGGCAAATCTTCTTTGATCAGTCGGGGTAAAAAATCATTCAAATGAATACTGATGGGAAGAGTGGCCTGATGATGCGCCATATTTAAAGTCGAGTGAATAATATGGTCGATGCGCTGTGCTTGGCGTTGAATCATGTGATGCAGCATGTTCGTTTGTTCAGCGTCTGCCTCTACAATTAAACTGTTGGCTTGAACAATACTGGCCAAAGGATTACGGATTTCATGCGCAATACTCGCCGAAAGTTGCCCCAAGGCGGCCAGTTTTAGTTGCTGTACATGCTGATTGAGTCGCTGCGCATCTTGCATAATCAGCAGGGTTAAAATCGATTGCGGCAATTTGAGTTTTTGTACCCGAATTAAAACGCTATTTTTGCTGCTATCAAAAACAAAGCGTTCGCCTTGTTGTGCGTGTATTTGCTGTAAATAATCGGCGAATTGAGGGTGTAAATCTTGTAACGGTAATTGCTTAAATGTGCTGGGAATGCCAAGGAGTTGTTGTGCCGCAGGATTACTTAAAACCACCTCTTGTTGTTCATTTAAGACCAAATAACCCATGTCAATTTGTTCTAAAATATAACGATTAATATTTTGCAAGCGCAGCAGTTCTTGAGATTGTTCTGAATTAAGATGCTCTAATAAGCGAAAACGCTGTACGGTTAATTGCGAAATGAAATGCACCACCAAAAATAAAAATGCCAGTAATGCACTATTGCCAATATTGCTTAAGTCTGTAAATTTAAACCATGTGCCAAAAAACTGTGAATAGACCACTGCAATGGTTGAGCACAAGGTTAGCGCCAAGCATTGTCGTTGGCTGAGCAGCAAGCTTGCCATAAAAATGGTAATGACAAACAATAAGCTAATATGAAGGCTTGGAAAACCAATCGCGAAATTGAGGCTAGTAAAACACAAAATATCGACAGCACAGAATAAAATCAGTTGTCGAGTAATTTGGGTTTGAAAAAGTTGTAGTGTGACGAGTTGGACAATTCCGAACAGACAATAAAAGACCAAAGTAAAAAAATATAAATCTTGGTATTCGTAACTGTCTCGAATTCGTTCGTAGGTTAAGAAGAAAATCAGCAGCAAGCTAAAAGCAATCACCAATCGATAAATGCCATACCAAATGCCAAGGCGATAATGGGTTAATGGCGATTGTTGATGCGTTTTAGGAATTGGCATATTCAATATTACGGCTTAATCAGACCGTAACGCATGGCCAAATGCGTTAATTTTACATCGCTATCAATGTCTAATTTTTCAAAGATACGATAGCGATAGGTATTCACAGTTTTCACGCTCACAAACAGTTTATCTGCAATGGCTTGGGCGCTATTACAATTCACCACCATCATGGCGACTTGCATTTCACGTTCAGATAATAAATCAAAAGGCGATTGTTGCGCTTCTGAAAGATATGAGCTGGCCAGTTGTTCGGCAATATCCGCACTGAAATATTTACCACCTTGCATGACTTTATGGATTGCACGAACCATTTCTTCAATTGGTGCGCCTTTGGTGATATAGCCTTTTGCCCCAGCTTTTAATAATAATGAAGGATAGGGTTCTTCGGCTAAACCACTCACAGCAATTACGCGGATATCTGGGCTAATTTGCAGTAAACGGCGCGTGGTTTCCACCCCGCCAATGCCCGGCATATTCACATCGAGCAACACAATATTGGGATGATGAATGCGCGCGATTGTCAGTGCTTCTTCTCCAGATTCGGCCTGACCGATGATATGAAGATCGCTATGATCGGCAAGCATACGGCAAATTCCGGTACGCACTAACTCATGATCATCTACCACTAAAACTGAAATCGCCATTATACCTTTCCTAAAGAAATTGGTTTTTTTGTTACATAACGCAAATTAGACTTGCAATCAAACCACAAAATTAGCAATGCTACTCTAAAATATAACTTAAAAGTTATGTGCAATAACCTAACCATCCTATAAGTTACATTATTGTGCAAATGTAAGGCATATTCGTGGTCAGACGCAAATGTATCTTATCGCCCTTGAGTTGAGTGTAATATCGTGAAAAGTTTAAAAAAATCTTTAGTACATGCCCTAAGCATGTCAATGCTCATTGGTTTGAGTACGAATAGTTTTGCCGAATTGGTTGTGAATCATGGTTCTGGGGCAACATCCCAAACGAAAACATGGTCCACTGCCGATGCAAAACAATATTTTAATGAAGATGATGATGACTTGGAACCCTCTCCAAAGGGCAGTACTCATATTAACACTTCAATTCGCTCAGGTTCTGCTCAGTCTGGGGCTGCCAGTGGTCAGGTCTTCGATACGCATTATTCCAGTAATGCGCCTGCCATTAGTGCAGGTTCGGCTTTGGTGATGGATGCACACACGGGCGAAGTGCTTTATAGTAAAAATAGTAATATGGCGCGTCCTATTGCATCAATTACTAAGCTGATGACTGCGGTGGTGACTGCCGATGCACGTTTGAATATGTCAGAAGAAATTACCTTACAGCAAATTGATTTTGATGGGCCAAAAAAAGCCAGTTCAAGTTTGCGCGTAGGCGATAAGATGAATCGTGCTGAAGTCTTGTTGGTGGCATTGATGAAATCTGAAAACCCTGCTGCTGCTGCCCTTGCACGCACCTATCCGGGTGGCAAGCCTGCATTTGTTGCAGCAATGAATGCCAAAGCACGTCAGTTAGGTATGAATTCAACACGTTATTATGAGTCGACGGGCTTAGATTCACGCAATGTTTCTTCAGCGCGCGATTTAAGCATTTTGGTCAGCGAAGCCTCTAAATATGGCGTGATTCGTCAATTTTCATCGACCCCGCATTATGACTTTAACTTAGGATACCGTGTATTACGTTCGAACAATACCAATGCCTTGGTGCGAAATGGTGGTTGGAATATTAATCTGTCTAAAACCGGTTTTATTAATGAAGCCGGGCGCTGCGTGGTGATGCACACCACCATTAATTCACGACCTGCAGTGGTGGTGTTATTGGGTGAACCAAGCACACAATCACGCAATAGCGATGCCACCAACTTATTAACCTGGTTGAATAATTTACCTAAACGTATTTAAGCTGCGCAAGGACACAAAAAAGCCAATCTCAACAGATTGGCTTTTTTTATTCTTATTGAATGGGCATGGAGTGCCGATTATTTCTGTAAGCTGGTTTTACAATCGTTGGTATCTACATTACAAATTTGTGCGTAGCCAGGGGATGTTGCGATGAATTGATTCGCCGTGCGAGTCACGGCTTGAGTTTGATTCACGCTATTGGTATTGGATTGACCTGCAAAATTCAGTAAATCATTGGCCAGCATATTGCCTAACTTTTGATAACCTGAGGCAGTAAAATGCACACCATCGTTACGGCCATCTCCGCGTTTAATCCATGTTTGCATAGAGCAGCGGCCACCCATGGCTTGTTGCCAATCCCAATATAAGGTGTGACTAGTTTGCGCGACTTGTTGCTGCATGGCTTGCATGGCATCAAGTTTGATCGGACGCACACCACATTGTCCTGATGTTTTTTTAAGACTTTCTGGCGCAGACACAATTAAAATGGCGCTGTTGGGGCTGGCATGACGAATTTCGGCAATTTTTTCAGTTAACAGCGTTTGGCTGCGCGTAATATCTAAATGATCGTTATAGGCTTCGTTGGTTCCATAAGCCAAAATAATTAAATCGGGTGCAATGTTACCTAATTCTGTTTTCCAGTCGTTGCTCCAGCGATTCCAATATGACAGTTCTGCGCCATTAATGCCCAAGGCTGAAACGACAGCGCCTTGGTTATTACTGTTTTTGGCCCACCATCCGCCAATTGCAGAGTGATTGGCATTGTCTGCTTTAATGGTAAAGGGCAATGTGGCGCTAAAGGTTGTGGTTTGCCAGTGATTATTTTTGATGGGTGCGGAAATATGGAAGGATTGACCTTCGGCATCGGTACCTACAAATTCACCATCTTCTGGCGCTTGGCGTAGGCTCACGGTAATGGTTTGCCGTTGTTCGCTTAATTTGGGTTTCAGGGTGAGGCTTGCACCATTGTATTGCGGCATGGCAATCAGGCCGCCTAAACCATAATTTTCATTACTTTGCGTGCGACTACTGATGGCTGACCAACCGGTGTTGTCGTAACCAAAGCGAGTCAGACGTTGCCCTGAAAAATACATCGGCATGGCCCAGCCCATACCCCCATTGCCAAGTGCAGATTGTAATCGAACACGCAGGTGATCGGTAAAAACGTCTGCTGCGGTATGTGAATCGCCAAATTGCACCACATGTAAATGCCGTTGTTGAAATGCCTGCACTAACTTGCTGCTGTTCGGGTCATTATAATTGGTCAGTTCCGAGGCTTGGCTGTGTTGGCTTGCCACCAAAACTGAACTGGCTGAAAAAATACAGGCGCGCAATTGAGGAGAGAACATTATTATTTACCTAATTGATGATATTTAAATGACTTTCAATGGCCTGAGCAATACGCTTTTGTCCATCTGGTGAAAAGTGAGTGCCATCCGCACTACGCATTTTTATCATATTGCCATTTTGGGTTAAGTAGTCATTATAGATATTGTTGGTCGTTTGAAGAATTTGTCGCGCATCAATAAAAAACGCTTTGTCTTTTTTGACTTCATCTGCAATGAGCTGATTTAAATAAATCATTTGTTCATTTAATAAAGGTTTACGCATATTAGGCGGAGTCACCCAGATCACGCTAACATGGTGCTGCTCTGCATTTTGAATAATACCTGCAATGCGCGCGCGATATTCTTGTTCCCAAGCGGGTGTTTTAAAATGTAACACTTTTCCATCGGCAGGATTGTACATATCCCAAGGGTCGTTAGGCCCTAAAAAGATGACCAATATTTTAATATTTGGATTACTGGCAAGCGTATCTTTAATGGTGGTGGGCCAGTCAAAGAATTTTGGATAGGTCAATCCAGTACTTTGTTTGCTTAAGTTGATGGTGTTAATGGCGTATTGTTCTTGTAAGAATTTTTGAACGTAAGGTGCAACGCCTTGCATCATCGAGTCGCCGGCAAAAAACACTTGATCTGTTTTGCTTAAACTAAACTGGTTTAACAGTGCTTGATGGGCGCGATTGGCAGCTTCTTTGGCCAATTGAATTTTTTCTTGCTGTGCTTTTTTTGCTAAAAGCTGCTGATATTCTGGCGTATAGGCATAATCATGATTGAAATTGGCAACGATCTGGCTGTTAAAATCATCAATTTGTGTTTTTACATGATTGTATTTTGCATATAAATCATCGCCAATTTTTCCACCTTCTTGCCAATAGGCATATTGGTCTAACGCGCTAAGTGGGCTAGCTTTATGATAAGTTTGCTGAATGTAGGCATTGACTGAATTTTGCATCATCCAAATGCCCAACAGCCCAAAGCAACACAATAAACCGAAGGCAAACGTAAAGTTCGACCAATGTGAATTGGTGTCTGCGAGTTTGGACAATTCAGAAGGATCGTTATAATCGGGATGTTGGGCAAGCACATCAGGTTGATTAGAAGTTTGCATAGATAAATCCTGGAATACCTGATGGCGCACAAATGACAATCGTCATGAAAAGAACAAACAACGGTAGGGCAAAAGCGTATTTTGGTAGTTTGGCGATGCGTTGCTGACACTGTTCAATGCCTTGACGTGCAAACGGATAAATCGCCCATGCACAGATAAATAACGTTAACGCATACAGCGGATTACTGCTCCACTGCACGTTAATATAATTATGAAACAAAGCATGAAAAACCATCAGCGCATCATCTAATGTTTTTGCTCGGAAAAAAACAAAGCAGATGCAAACAAAATTAATGGTGATAAATACGCTAACAATACGTCCTAAAAAGCCGGCGTTATAAAGCGCATTGCGAGATTCTTTCGCACTAACTTTGGCAATTTTTGCATACAGTTTGTCGCTAATATTGAGCAACACCAATGCCAAACCGTGCAGCAAGCCCCATAAAAAAAAGTTCCAACCCGAACCGTGCCAAATACCAGATAAAACCATAGCGGCCAATAAGTTGAATTGAGTGCGGCTAAAACTGCCTCGGCTGCCACCCAATGGGATATAAATATGATCACGAATCCATGTGGATAAACTGATGTGCCATTTATCCCAAAAGTCGCGGATATTATGTGCAAGTAAAGGTGCTTTGAAATTGACGGGCAAGCGAAATCCGAGCAGCAAACCAAATGCAATCATCATTTCGCTATAGCCAGAAAAATCTAAAAATAGCTGTAAGGTATAACCGTAAATGGCGGTTAATACCTCTAAACTATGGTATTGCATGGGATTGGCAAATACAGGATTCACCCAATTATCGGCCAGCCAACCAGCGATCCACCATTTTTTGAGTAACGCCAACGCCAACAAAAAAAATGCCCATGTTGGATAAAGCACCTGACGCGGGCGGGTACTGCGAATTTGTTCACTCATGCCACAGGCTTGGTTTTGAATGTCGGTTAAACCTTTAGCCGATTCGGCACGGGCGATGGGCCCTGCGGTAATGGTTGCAAAAAAAGAAAAATGCATGAGTAGTTGCAACAGATTAAACGCTGGCACTTCTGCGCTATTGCGATAGCGACTGACTAAATAACTGATGGCTTGGAAAGAATAATAAGACAGCCCCAAAGGCAAAACTAAATTGGCAACCAATCCTGCACTGTCTAAATGTAAGGCATCTAATGTCTGGCTAATTTCGGGTTTAAAAAAGTCATAATATTTAAATAGACTAAGCTGCAAAACGGTTGCAACAATGCCTACAATCAGCGCTATTTTTTTAGACTTTTGCCCAAGGTTCATGCACAGCGAAAGCGCATAAATACACAAACTAAAGCCGAATAAGATGCTACATGCAAGTACACCCGCCATGGCATAAACAATGCCATAGCTAAACAGCGTAATCAGCAGATTTTGAATTTGCGGCTTGCTTCGAAAGCTCCAATACACAGCAAAAAATAAAATAAATAGCAGGCTAAATTCGATGGAAAGAAAGGAGAACATTTTTTGCTGTGTGATATAAATTGTTTTCTGAATTCTAAAGAAAAATGTTGTTTTTACAATCATTTTTGTAATTTTTTTTTAATGATAGTTTGAGGTGATCATTTTCAAGCCAAAAATGATCAATCCGCATTAAATGCATCATCACAAACAGTCATTTTCTAGGTATAAGCCATTTATTTACTGGATTGATTTATATAAATAAATAAAAAATAATATTTCATATTTTACTTGAAAATCAAATTCTTATAAAAAATCCTTTGCTTGAGAAATTGATATAAACCGCGCTAAAAAGACTAGGGTGAATTTCTTTCATGTTGTGGTGAGAAAAGATCGTTTTTATTCATGTCGTTAATTCGGTATAAATAGCGCCATATTTAGAATATTTAGGAAATATACTTTCCATGAGCTCTACAACATATGCCGCGTCTACCGCGCAATCGAATTCTAAGGTTCGGGTTTTATTTGCCAGTTTAGTCGGTACAACCATTGAGTTTTTTGATTTTTATATTTATGCGACAGCCGCCGTACTGGTTTTCCCGCATTTATTCTTTCCAACCAGTAGCGGAAGCGCGGCATTATTGCAATCGTTAGCGACTTTTGCGATTGCTTTTGTGGCACGCCCGATTGGCGCGGCCATTTTTGGGCATTTAGGCGATCGGATTGGTCGAAAAGCCACGCTGGTTGCTGCATTATTGTTAATGGGCATTTCCACGGTGTGTATTGGTTTATTACCAACTTATGCACAAATTGGTGTTTTTGCACCTATTTTATTGGCGTTATGCCGTTTAGGACAGGGTTTAGGTTTGAGCGGTGAATGGAGTGGTGCTGTTTTACTGGCAACAGAAAATGCCCCTGAAGGTCAACGTGCTTGGTATGGTATGTTTCCACAATTGGGCGCACCCATTGGCTTTATCTTGGCTGCGGGTTCATTTTTATTGTTGGGCGCTTTAGTTTCGAATGATGATTTTTTACGTTGGGCGTGGAGAATTCCATTTATTGCCAGTGCATTGTTGGTTTTCTTGGGCTTATATATTCGCTTAAAACTACATGAAACGCCGGCTTTCCAAAAAGTGTTGGAAAAACAAAAAGCCGCGAAAGCGCCATTTAAAGAAGTCGTTTCACATCATTTGCCAAAAGTTGTTTTAGGCACTTTAGCAACGGTGTGTACCTTGGTGTTATTTTATTTAATGACCGTATTTGCATTGAATTGGGGCACCACCGTATTAGGGTATAGCCGTGATGCGTTCTTAAAAATGCAGTTGGTTGCCACGGTATGTTTTGGGGTGTGTATTCCAATTTCGGCTCAATTGGCAGAAAAGTTTGGACGCAAAAATACCTCAATTGCCATTTGTATTGTCGTTATTCTATTTGGTTTTGGCTTCTCAAGCTTATTTGTTGCCAACCATGCACTGTCAGTCTTAATTTTCTTATGCACGGGTTTAAGTATCATGGGCTTAACCTATGGGCCGATTGGAACAATTTTGTCGGAAATTTTCCCAACTTCCGTACGCTATACCGGTTCAGCATTGGCTTATAATTTGGCCAGTATTTTAGGCGCATCCTTTGCCCCATTAATTGCGACCAAACTTGCGCAAAATTACGGTATTGCTGCGGTGGGATATTATTTGGGTGCTGCGGCACTGTTGTCTTTATTGGCCTTTGCTTGTATTCGCGAAACAAAAAAAGATGATTTAATGAATTAAAGGCGAATCGCATTTTAAAGTCGGTATGTATAAAGATAAGCAACGGATCGCAGATGTTTTAAAAATAAAATGCATGCCATCGTAAATACATCGACTGTCTAAATTTAGTCCCTCAAATGCTTCGCATTTGGGGGATTTTTTGTTTAAGTCAAAATTTAGCCAATGCAAAAAATACATTTAAAAATATGGCGTATGTCGATGACTATTTTTCTTGCATTAAAATTAGACAATCCTGTTAAAAATTGCGCCGATTTAAAGCAAAAAAAATTCCTATAAAGAATATTTAATAGTTTTATTTTATAAGTAAATGAAAAAAATGACTTTTTAAAAATGGCACATTCTTTGCTCAATAGATAAATACAAACCCTGCATAGAGGAGAGCGAGGATGATTGAAACCAGTGTATTTAAAGTCAAAAATATACGCTTGATTGGACAACGAACCTGCGAGTTGTATATGGAAAATATTGAAACAGCCTCGGTAAAAGGTTGGATTATTAACTGCAATGACGTTTTTATTCATCAGTTCCACGAGCAGCTCAATCATTTGTGCCAGTCTAAAAATCCATTTGACTCACTTTTACAGTTGAAGCAGTACCACAAAGTAGAAGTTTTATGCTAATCCACATTTAAGCACGGGAAATACCATAAATGCTATTTCCCGTGTCGAGTCACATCTGAAGAAATATAATTAATTGATAAATATAATAAAAATTAGTTTTCTGAGAGGAAAAATATTTTCAAAATAACTAGACGGATTATCCAAATTCTTATATAAATTACTTTAAGGAAATTAAGTTTCCTAATAGTAAACTTTTCGGTGTCTTTAGATTTCTTTCACTACATCGCTAAGTGTCTTGGATCTCTACGTTGAGGAAATATCATGGCTAACGACCTTGTCGATCAGTATGTTCTAAAAATCTCTTGTCCTGCCGCTTCAGGTATTGTGGCGGCTGTGTCCAGTTGCCTGGCTAGCAACAATTGCTATATCAGTGAGATGGCACAATACGATGACGAAATTACAGGACGTTTTTTTAGCCGTATTGTATTTCGTTTCAATGACGGCAAAGGGGATTTAGAGGCATTGAAACAGAAGTTTGCTGAGGTGACAGCACAATTCTCGATGACTGCAGATTTTTACGCAAAGAAAAACCCGATGAAAGTGTTGATCATGGTAAGTAAGTTTGATCATTGCTTATTAAATTTATTATATCGCCATCATAAAGGTGAGCTGGATTTTCAAATTACTGCCATTGTTTCGAACCACCTCGATTTACGTGCGGTTGCTGAGCGTGAAGGTATTCGTTTTATTTATTTGCCAGTTAGCAAAGAAACCAAGCAACAACAAGAACAAGAATTAGTCAAAATTGTGGATGAAACCCAAACCGAATTAGTGATTTTGGCACGTTACATGCAAATTTTGTCAAATAATTTATGTGCGCAGTTGTCTGGCCGTGCAATCAATATTCACCATTCATTCTTACCTGGATTTAAAGGCGCAAAACCGTATCACCAAGCCTTCGATCGTGGTGTCAAATTGATTGGCGCCACTGCACACTTTGTGACCAGTGATTTAGATGAAGGTCCAATCATTGAGCAAGAAGTGCAACGTGTGGATCATGCCTATATGCCAGAGGATTTGGTCTCTGTCGGACGTGATACCGAAACCGTGGCCTTGTCTAAAGCGGTGAAATACTTTGTAGAACATCGTGTGTTTTTAAATGACGGTCGTACGGTGGTGTTCAAATGAGTCTAACTTTATTACAACATCCCGATGCCCGAATAATTGATGGTAAAGCCATTGCCCAAACGGTGTTGGAAGAAGTCAAAAAAGAAGTGGATGACTTTAAAGCCAAAGGCATTGAGGCGTGTTTAGCGGTGGTTTTAGTGGGTGAAGATCCGGCAAGTCAGGTCTATGTACGCAATAAAGTGCAAAAAGCAGCTTTTGTGGGTATTCGTTCACTCGAGTTTCGTTTTGAGGCCGATCTGGATGAACATGCCTTGCTTGAGAAGATTGATGCCTTAAATGCAGATGACAGTGTTCACGGCATTTTAGTGCAACTGCCATTGCCAACCCAAATTAACGAAACGCGTGTTTTAGAGCGGATTGATCCTAAAAAAGATGTTGATGGTTTTCATAGTGAAAATGTCGGCGGCTTAAGTCAGGGGCGTGATGTATTAACCCCATGTACCCCAACAGGCTGCATTCGTTTGCTCAAAGATAGCTTAGGTTCTGACTTGAGTGGTTTGCATGCGGTGGTGATTGGACGTTCCAATATTGTCGGTAAGCCGATGGCAGCATTACTCCTTAAAGAAAATTGTACCGTGACGGTTGTGCATTCCAAAACCCGCAATATCGGACAAGTGTGTCAGCAGGCAGACATTGTGGTTGTGGCGGTGGGCAAACCCAATATGGTCGATGCATCGTATTTAAAAGCCGATGCAGTGGTGATTGATGTGGGTATTAATCGAATTTTTGAAAATGGAAAAACCCGTTTGGTGGGCGATGTCGATTTTGAAGATGCTTTACCGATGGTCAGCGCGATTACTCCTGTACCCGGTGGCGTTGGCCCAATGACCATTGCTTACTTAATGAAAAATACCTTGCAGGCAGTCCGTTTGCAGTATCCAAATATATAAATGATGACAAGGCGTTCGAACACGCCGCGGAGAATACACCATGCCTTTGAGTCTACTGAAGTATGGATTAAGTGATGAGTATCCTGTGGAAGTGGATTTGCCACCGCCGAAGGAACTTCAATCTCGTTATGATGTTGTAATTATTGGTGGCGGTGGGCATGGTCTGGCAATTGCCTATTATCTGTCAAAATATCATGGCATTCGTAATGTTGCCGTATTAGAAAAAGCCTATTTAGGCGGCGGCAATACCGCACGGAATACCGCTGTGATTCGTTCCAATTATTTGACTTCTGAAGGCGTCAAGTTTTATGCCGAATCGGTGCAAATGTTTAAAAGCTTATCGAATGAATTTGACTTTAACATTATGTATTCCGAGCGTGGACAACTCACACTTGCACATACCGATTCAACTGTACGTGCCTTTCGTCAGCGTGCTGAAGTGAATAAACATTTTGGTGGACGTACCGAAATGATCGATCGTCAGCAAATTAAAGAATTGGTGCCTTGTTTGAATTTGGACCCTGCGCATATACCCGTATTGGCTGGTTTGTGGCATATCGATGGTGGCACCGCGCGGCACGATGCGGTGGCGTGGGGGTATGCCAAAGAAGCAGCCAAACGTGGTGTGGAGATTCATCAACTGACTGAAGTACAAGACTTTGTGGTGGAAGGCAATAAAGTCACAGCAGTGAAGACCAATCGCGGCACAATTCAGTGCGGTTGCGTAGTGCAAGCGATTGCCGGTGCATCGTCATTGTTAATGAATAAACTCAATATTCGTGCGCCGATTCATACTTATCCGTTACAAGCGATGGTTTCACAACCGTTTAAACCGTTTATCGATCCTCTGGTGAGTTCGTCTGCATTGCATTGCTACGTGCAGCAAACCAGTCGTGGCGAAATTGTTTTTGGCGGTGGTTCTGACCCATATCCTTTGTATAACACCCGTTCGACCCTCGACTTAAAAGAAAGTTTATTGGCACATGCCGTTGAAATGTTCCCATTTATGGCCAATGCCAAGCTGATGCGTCAATGGGCGGGAATGACCGATATGACGCCTGACTATAGTCCAATCATGGGTGAATCTCCATATGACAATTATTACTTAGATGCCGGTTGGGGCACATGGGGCTTTAAGGCCACACCAATCTGCGGCAAAACCATGGCAGAAATGGTAGCGACAGGCCGCACTCCCGATTTAATTAAGCCATTTGAGTTGTCACGTTTTAGTCGCTTCCAACAAGTCAATGAAATGGGCGCGACTGCGGCAAGCCATTAAGGAGCATATGAAATGAAAATGATGCCTTGTCCTTTGAATGGGCTACGAAATATCAGCGAATTTACCTATGGCGGTGAGTTTAAAACCATGCCCGATCAGAATAGCTGTACGGATTTAGAGTGGGCGGATTATGTGTTTAATACCGACAATATTGCAGGGGTAGTGTTGGAATGGTGGATGCATACGCCAAGCAGCTATTGGTTTATTGCAGAGCGTCATACTGTCACCGATGAAATCATCAGAACCTTTGATCCCAAAGAAATTTTTAACAAGCGTGTAGAATTTTCAGCAGTCGAATCTCGTGCATCTTCTGCAGCAGTGAAGGAGTCTTTAACATGAGTGATTCAGCTTTACAACGACTTCCACTTCCGTATGGCAGCATGATTGATCGTAGCCAAACGATTGAATTTGAATTTGATCAACAAAAATATACCGGTTTTGCAGGTGATAGCATTGCCAGTGCGTTGATTGCCAATCAACGTTGGGTCATGTCACGTTCGTTTAAATATCATCGTCCTCGTGCACCGCTGACTATGGCGGGTCAAGATGCCAATACCCTGATTCAATTACCCGAAGAAGCCAATGTTTTGGCAGATACCACTGAAATTAAATCTCAGCTACGCGCCAGTGGACAAAACTTTTCTGGTTCATTGCTGAAAGACTCTGATGCTTTCTTAGGTAAATTTTCCAAATTTATGCCGGTTGGTTTTTACTACCGTGCGTTTTACAAACCGAAAGGCGTGTGGAAACTGTGGGAGCCTTTAATTCGTAAAAAAGCAGGCTTAGGGGTTTTAGATCTCAACTTTGAACCCGAATATTACGATAAAGCTTATTTATTTTATGATGTCGTCGTCGTAGGCGGTGGCCCTGCAGGCTTGCAATCTGCATTATCTGCAGCGGAACAAGGTGCAAAAGTTCTCGTGGTCGAGCAAGAAAAAATGCTCGGTGGCAGTTTGAATTATGCACGTTTTGATGTTGAAGGCAAAAAAGCTGAACAACTGCGTGAGCAACTTATCCAAGCGGTGAATGCGCATGCAAATATTCAAGTCATGACGCAAGCGGTGTGTAATGCTTGGTTTACCGACCATTATTTACCTGTCATTCAAGGTAAACGCATGTACAAAGTACGTGCTAAACAATGCATCGTGGCCAGTGGTAGTTTTGATCAACCGGTTGTGTTTAGAAATAATGACTTACCGGGTGTGATTTTAACCAGTGCGGTACAACGTCTGATTAAGCTGTATGCCGTGAAACCTGGACAAAAAGTTGTCATTTTGACCGGTAATGACGATGGTTATTTGGCTGCATTAGATTTGCTAGAGGCTGGTATACACGTCGCTGCGGTGGTGGATTTGCGTGAAGTGCCACAGAACAAAGCGGCTTATGGTGCGGTAAAAGAGAAAAACATCCCATGTTATTTGGGCAGTACCGTCTATGAAGCGTTGCATGATAAAACCATGCATCGTGTGACCGGTGTTGATATTCGTAAAATTGTTTCTGAAGGTCAGGTCGCGCAAGACAGAAAGAAACTCGATTGCGATGTGCTGTGTATGTCTTCTGGATATATGCCAGTGTATCAACTGTTGTGTCAGGCGGGTGGCAAGCTGAGCTATGACGACCATAGCGCTGAGTTTAATCTTTCGGGATTACCAAAAGGTTTGCACGTGACAGGTTCGGTCAAAGGCGTGCATGACATCAACCAAGTGATTCAACATGCTAAAAACACGGGAACGCTGGCAGCACAATCTGCCTTAGAACACACCGTAGATGCGCAGCCAAATTTAGATGCTGTGGAAAAACAAATGCGCGTCAATTTCCCATGGCCAATCTTTGCTCATCCTAAAGGCAAGGAATTTGTCGATTATGATGAAGATTTGCAGATTCGCGATATTGTCAATGCCACGAAAAGTGGTTACCGCGATGTGCAATTGGTCAAACGCTTTTCCACAGTCGGCATGGGACCATCGCAAGGTCGGCATTCTGCACTACCGACTGCACGTTTGGTAGCAAAATCGACCCAGCGCAGCGTGAGTGAAACTGGTGTCACCACAGCACGTCCACCGTTTACCGTAGAAAAATTGGCGCATGTGGCTGGGCGTAGTTTTGATCCGTATCGTCAAACGCCAATGCATGCACAGCATTTAAAAGCAGGTGCAAGCATGATGCCTGCAGGAAACTGGCAACGTCCAGCATTTTATGGTGATGCTGCCAATCGTTTAAAACATATTGAAAATGAAGTGAAACATGTGCGCAACCAAGTCGGCATCATTGATGTATCGACACTGGGCGGTTTAGATATTCGCGGGCCAGACAGTGCTGAATTTATCAACCGTTTGTATACCTTTGGTTTTGTCAAATTGCCAGTCGGGAAAACCCGTTATGCGGTAATGTCGAATGAACATGGTGTCGTCATTGATGATGGTGTTGCGGCTCGACTCAGTGACAACCATTTTTATGTGACTGCAACCACCGGTGGTGTCGACCGTATTTACCAACAAATGCTGAAATGGAATGCCCAATGGCGTTTAAGTATTGATATTGCCAATGTGACCACGGCACTTGCAGCCGTCAACATTGCAGGACCAAAATCACGTGCGCTAATGCAGACGATTTGTCACGATATTGATCTTTCAAATGAAGCCTTTCCGTATTTAGGCGTTAGAGAAGGAACAATTCAAGGGATTCCTGTGCGTATGCTACGGGTGGGGTTTGTCGGTGAGTTGGGTTATGAAATCCACTTTCCGGCACGCTATGGTCAATTTATGTGGGATCATTTAATGCAAGCAGGTCAAGCATTCGATCTCAAGCCATTTGGTGTTGAAAGCCAGCGGTTATTACGTTTGGAAAAAGGTCACATCATTATTAGTCAAGATACCGATGGCATGACCCATCCACAAGAAGTAGATTTAGGTTGGGCGGTCGCACGTAGCAAGCCTTGGTTTGTTGGGAAACGCTCAATTGCCATCCTCGAACAACAACCGTTAAAACGTAAATTGGTGTCCTTCGTGTTGGATAAAACACAGGAAAAACCACTGGAGGGACATATTGTTCTGGAAGGAAGTGATATTTCTGGAAACATTACCTCATGTGAATATTCACCAACGCTCGACAAGATTATTGGTATGGCTTATGTCGGCATTGGACAAAGCGAAGTGGGACAACAGTTTCCGATCCGTGTGGAAAAAGGTGCCGTGGTTCAGGCGACGGTTGTCAAAGCCCCATTCTATGATCCACAAAACCAACGTCAGGAGATTTAAGCATGCAAGCATTATATCAGGCTGAACGCAGTCCGATTGAAATCGGTGGATCACAAGTTGCGTATCAAACCTTTGCTTCGGGGAAACGTTTTTTGCAAGGCGGTTCTGCTGCAAATGACACAACAGCCGCGTGTCGTATGGTCGATTTGACCAATTTATCCCGCGTTGGCTTTCGAGGGCAAGACGCTGCGGCTTATCTCAGCGCGCATGGCTTTGAATTACCACAGCAACCCAATCAAGCAGTACAACAAGACGATGGTTGTTGGGTGATGCGTTTGTCATTGACCGAATACTGTGTGCTCGGATCGCTCAAAGATTTTGGCGAGCGCGTCAGTCAATTGGAACAAGCTTGGCAGATGGATGAACGTGCCAATTATTTACTGACAAGACAAGACAGCCACGCATGGATTCTGGTTAGTAGTGCGCATATTGCCGAAATCATGGCAAAGTTGTGTGCGGTGGATTTGCGCCCAGAAGTATTTCCAGTGGGACAAATTGCACAGACTTCTGTGGCACGGATCAATGCCATGGTTACTAATGTCAGCGATCAACAGGCGACAAAGTTTAATATTTTGTGCGATCGTGCTGCAGCATTGTATCTGTGGGAGGTGCTACAGGATGCGATTCAAGAGTTTGATGGCAAAATTGTGGGGATAGACGGCTTGTTGTAGTTTTGCGGGCGTATCAATCGATCTATCCATGCTTTAAAAGCATGGATAGATCAACTGAAAAGGACAAATATCATTCACGATATTTGTCCTTTTTTATGCATTGAAATGAAGAATTGGCTTAGAGGGTAGGCAAACCTTCAACAAAACTAATCATCACCTCGGCACAGCCTTCGCGGGCCAAACGCGCTTGTTTGTATTCTTCAGAGTCATAGCATTGGTGTGCGGTTGCCAAATCTGGAAACTCAATAATGACATGACGTTGATAGGCTTGTCCTTCAATACACATAGACTCACCGCCACGCGCCAGAAATTTTGCGCCGTATTTTTGAAATGCCGCAGGGGCAAGTTTCATATATTCTTGATATTGTTGCATATCATGTACGGTCACATGTGCGATCCAGTAAGCGGTCATATCTAACTCCTTAGACTTATGCGTCTTGCGATTGGCTTTCAAGAATGTGTTGAGCAATGCTAGATGCTTCATGCAGATGTGCCGCAACAGCCGCTTTCGCAGCACGAACATCTTTTTCTAAAATCGCTTCGACAATGGTGCAAATACGTTGATAACCCGTCACTGCACGATGTGGTGAATTGATGGTCATGGCACGAAGTCGACTAATACGACC
This sequence comes from Acinetobacter sp. MD2(2019), assembly GCF_035615615.1. Classification (NCBI taxonomy): domain Bacteria; kingdom Pseudomonadati; phylum Pseudomonadota; class Gammaproteobacteria; order Moraxellales; family Moraxellaceae; genus Acinetobacter; species Acinetobacter sp. MD2(2019). The sequence continues at coordinate 154,023 of NZ_VTDU01000003.1, forward strand.
GTTCAAGCGCTCAACCACTTCCCATGCGATATCGTGGTTGGCTACTTCAAAAATAAAGCGGTACAACTCTCGCGATACACTGAGTAAGTCCTGCATTTTTCCATCTTCAAAAGCATCGTGCAGTTTTTGCAAATGCGCTCGCAGAGTTTGACTGTGCGTATCATCGAGTTTTTGGGTACAGTCAGCGACCGCACTTTGTTCTAACAACAAGCGGATATCATAAATTTGCTGTGCCACGTGCCAGTTCAGTACTGAAACAATTGGGCCTTTATTGGCAAGGGTTTCGACCAATCCTTCTGCTTCTAAATAGCGAATGGCTTCACGAACCACGGTGCGACTTACCCCTAACTCTTCACACAGTACCCGTTCAACTAAACGTTTCCCCGCAGGAAAATAGCCGGTAATGATGGCATTACGCAGGTTGGTCAATGCCATTTCCCTGAGGGTAATTGGAGGTTGCTCAATTTTTAGATTCAAGATTCATTACTCACTCAAACTGTATTTATATAATTTTTGGTTACATTTATAGCAGCCAATTTTAGCAAAAAAAAGCGTAAATGAGTAGTTGGTAGTATTGTATACCATAATATTGTGTTCTATATTGAATGAAAACAAGGGAGGAAAATCCATGAGCCTAATTCGAAAAACAGTACTGCATGTAGAAACAATTTATGTCGATGGTGGCAAAGATGCCCCAACACCATTAAAGATGGTTGCTGCTGCTGCGGTGCTTAAAAACCCATGGGCAGGACAAGGATATGTTGAAGATCTTTCACCTGAAATCCGCCGCATTGCGCCTGAACTCAGCAAGCACTTAACCAAAATGATCATTGACGAAATTGGTTCTGGCGAAGCAGTTGAAGCATTTGGTAAATCTGCGGTGGTTGGTCTAGATGGCGAACTCGAACATGCATCTGCATTGATTCACACCTTACATTTTGGTAATACCTACCGTAGTGCAGTAGGTGCGAAATCTTATTTGGCATTTAACAACACACGTGGTCCAGCCAATGCGCCGATCTTAGTGCCGATGATGGACAAAAATGATGAAGGTCGTCGTTCACATTATCTAACCGTTCAGTTTGCGATTCCTGATGCACCAGCAGCAGATGAATTAGTGGTTGTGATTGCTGCGTCTACTGCAGGTCGTCCTCACCATCGTATTGGTGACCGTTATCAAGATTTAAAGGAATTAGGTCATGATCTCGCAAACCCTGCAGCTGTCAAATAATCGTACAGCTCATTATTTTGAGCAAGGTGAAGGAGAACCTTTGGTTCTCATTCACGGTGTGGGGATGCAGGCTGAAGCTTGGTATCCTCAAATTGAATATTTTTCCAAACACTATCATGTCATTTCACTGGATATGCCAGGTCATGGGCAAAGTACTGCGCTTGCACCAGATGCACAGTTGCAAGATTTTGTGGATTGGGCGATTGAGTGCATTACTGCGTTGAATCTTGGGCCAGTGAATTTGGCTGGACATTCAATGGGATCACTGATTACCACCGGTGTCAGTGTCACTCGACCAGATTTAATCAAACGTATGGCAGTTTTAAATGGTGTATATAAACGTACCGATGCTGCAAGAAACGCTGTGATTCAGCGTGCAGAAGCCTTAAAAGGTGGTCATCTGGATATCGAAACGCCATTACAACGCTGGTTTGGTGAAAGTGAAATTGAAAAAATCGCATCTGAACGAGTCAAATCGTGGCTTGAACAGGTAAATATGTCTGGATACACCACAGCTTACAGTGCCTTTGCACGCGGTGACTTGGTTTATGCAGATCATTGGCCAGACATTAAATGTCCAGCATTAGTTTTAACTGGAACGGATGATCCAAACTCAACCGCTGAAATGACCATTCAAATGGCAAATCAAGCGCAACATGGAACAGCAATCGTCATTGAAAATGAACGGCATATGGTGAATCTCACCGCCCCTGAAAAAGTAAATCAGGCCATGCAAGCGTGGTTGCAAACGACCCCCTAACGTGTTCCAGAGATTGAAGGAGTATTGAAATGAGCGAAATGGACGCAGTGAATAAAATCCGTGAATTACGGGATGCTTTTGGATCATTCATGACAGGTGTCACTGTGGTGACCACGTGTAAAGATGATGGAACGCCATTGGGCTTTACCGCCAACTCTTTTGCTTCGGTGTCTTTGGACCCAGCCTTGCTCTTAGTGAGCATTGCCAAGACATCGAGCAATTATAATAACTTTGCAGATGCATCACACTTTGCCATTAATATTTTGGCTGAAGAACAAAAAGATGTATCCAATACCTTTGCCCGCCCAAGCGATGATCGTTTTGCTCAGTTGGCATGGTCAAAAAGTGAATATCAAAATCCATTGATTGATGGTGTCAGTGCTTGGTTTGACTGTACCACGCATCAAGTGGTGGATGCAGGCGACCATGCCATCTTGATAGGTAAAGTTGAAAATTTTTATTCTTCTGGTTTTGCTGGGCTTGGCTATTATCGTGGTGCTTACTTTACGCCAGCTAAATCATCAACCGATGTTATTTCTAGCATGAAAGTCATGATGATGGCAGTGATTGGGCATGAAAATCAGATTTTGCTTGAACAAAATGCAGATCAGAAGTGGACATTACCACATTTGATGGTTGAAAAAGAGGGTGCGGAAAAAGCACTTGAAAAGATCTTTGCTGCGTATCAGCCAGAAGCATCACCTAGCTTTATTTATTCTGTTTATGATGATGTCACCACCCAGCAACAATACATTGCATTTTTATGTAACACCCCTGAACCAACAGCGCATAAAGGCCAGTTTGTCGATTTAAATGATCTTGAAAAACTGACCTTTATTGATAATGCTTTACAAAGCATGTTGATGCGCTATCGCAAAGAAAACCAACTTCAAAGCTATGGTGTTTATTACGGTAATCACTCCACCGGCACAGTTCGTCAAATTGTTAAAGAGGGAATTTAGTCATGCGTTTTTCATTATTTGTACATATGGAACGAGTTTCAGATCAAGAGACACAAAAACAGCTTTATGAAGAGATGATTGAGCTGTGTCAGATTGCAGACCGCGGTGGGATGCACACGATTTGGACGGGTGAGCACCATGCAATGAACTTTACCATTGCGCCGAATCCATTTCTGAATTTGGTCGATTTGGCAAATAAGACGAAAAATGTTCGCTTAGGGACAGGCACGGTGGTAGCACCATTTTGGCATCCTATTAAATTGGCTGGTGAAGCGGCCATGACTGATATCATCACCGATGGTCGTTTAGAACTGGGGATTGCCCGTGGCGCATATTCATTTGAGTATGAGCGCATGGTCCCAGGTATGGATGCTTGGAGTGCAGGTCAACGTTTACGTGAAATGATTCCAGCGATTAAAAACCTGTGGAAAGGCGACTACGAACACAATGGCGAGTTTTGGCAATTCCCAAAAACCACCTCTGCGCCACAACCGCTACAACAGCCGAATCCGCCAATTTGGGTGGCTGCGCGTGATCCAAATAGCCACGAATTTGCCGTACAAAATGGCTGTAATGTGCAAGTGACGCCACTGCATTTAGGTGACGAAGAAGTTGAAAAACTGATGGGGCATTTCAACAGCGCTTGTGAAAAATTCCAAGACGTGCAACGCCCAGAAATCATGTTATTGCGTCATACCTATGTGGCAGACAGCGAAGAAGATGCACAAGTTGCTGCCAATGAAATGAATGTGTTCTACAACTATTTTGGGGCATGGTTCAAAAATGAACGTGACATCAACCAAGGTTTGATTGCGCCACTGTCTGATGAAGAAATTGCAGCACATCCATTTTATACCGCTGAAGCAATGCGTAAAAACAATGTGATTGGTCAAGCACAAGAAGTTATTGATCGACTTAAAGCCTATGAAGCAATGGGTTATGACGAATATTCATTCTGGATTGATACCGGTATGAGTTTTGAGCGTAAAAAAGCTTCTCTTGAACGTATGATTAATGAAGTCATGCCAGCATTTTCTAAATAAAGTGGATCGCCGTCATGCAACAATTTCAGTTATATATTAATGGCAAATTTGAGGATGGTGCTGCGCAATTTGACAGCATTAATCCTGCCACAGGTGAAGTCTGGGCAAAAATGCCAGAAGCACGCACTGAGCAAGTCAATCGAGCGGTAGATGCTGCTGAACACGCCTTTTATGCGCCAAGTTGGTCCGGTTTAACGGCATCACAACGTGGCAAATTACTGTATAAATTGGCTGATTTGGTGGAAAAAGCAGCACCGCGACTGGCTGCTTTAGAAACTGCAGATACCGGTAAAATTATTCGTGAAACTTCAAGCCAAATTGCCTATGTGGCTGAGTATTATCGTTATTATGCAGGATTGGCAGACAAGCTTGAAGGCAGTTTTATTCCGGTAGATAAACCGGATATGCAAGCATGGTTGGTGCGTGAACCGGTAGGTGTGGTCGCTGCAATTGTGCCGTGGAACAGTCAATTATTTTTGTCTGCGGTCAAAGTCGGGCCAGCATTAGCAGCAGGGTGTACCGTGGTGCTTAAAGCGTCTGAAGAAGCACCTGCACCGTTACTTGAGTTTGCCAAACTGATTGATGAAGCAGGCTTTCCAGCAGGTGTGGTCAATGTGATTACTGGCTTTGGCCCAGAGTGTGGTGCCGTGCTCAGTGCACATCCAAAAGTTGCACATATTGCCTTTACTGGTGGACCAGAAACGGCAAAACATATTGTACGTAACAGTGCTGAAAATCTAGCCAAAGTATCACTTGAGTTGGGCGGTAAATCTCCATTTATCGTGTTTGCCGACACCGATATCAACAGTGCACTCAATGCCCAAATTGCCGCAATTTTTGCAGCAACAGGGCAAAGCTGTGTGGCGGGTTCACGTCTTTTGATTGAAGAAAGTATCAAAGATGAATTTTTGCAGCGTTTGGCTGAACGTGTCAAAAGCATCAAAATGGGCTTGCCGGACGATATGCAAACTGAATATGGCCCGTTATGTACGCTCAAACAACGTGAAAAAATTCAACACGTGGTTGAACGTTCAGTCGAGCAAGGTGCAAAACTCATTACGGGTGGGCAAGTGCCTGAAGGCGCAGGCTATTACTATCCACCAACGATTTTGGATTGCAGCGGTGTTTCGCATGCAGAAAGTATCCAGACTGAGTTGTTCGGCCCTGTGTTGTCTGTCGATACCTTTAGCACAGAAGCAGAAGCCATTGAAAAAGCCAACAGCACACCGTATGGCTTGGCTTCTGGGGTTTTTACCAGTAATTTGACCCGTGCGCATCGTATGACACGCGCCATTCGCGCGGGCATTGTTTGGATTAATACTTATCGAGTGGTTTCACCGTTAGCACCGTTTGGGGGCTATGGATTGTCAGGACATGGTCGTGAGGGCGGTATGAGTGCTGCACTTGAATATACCACCACCAAAACTGTGTGGCTGAGAATGTCAGATCAGCCAATCGATGATCCTTTTGTGATGAGGTAATACATCAAAATAGGATGAATTTGAAAAAATAAAAATTACTTGATTGTTTAAGTAATTTAAACAAACGGATTAACGCAAGAAAATGGATTTTCTTGGGCTGAACTCGATGTCGAGATCGGTTTGGCTGCATTTTATTTTTAAAAAGTATTTAAAAACAAAATATTGAAAATCCATTTTAATTTAATCCCTATTTTTTGTGATGAGAACGGAAGCGTGTGGATGACGACTTTTATTTAAATAATTTTTAACTTTGTATAAAAATGGTCTAAAAATTGCTTTGAATTAAAGGAATAAAAAATTCCTATCAAGAATGATTGGGATTGTCATCTGGGTCAGTTGTCTTAAAAGTGAGACTAAGGATATGAATCAAAATGCAACATCAAACAAAACTTTTGAAATAGAAAGTAACAGTATCGATTATGTTGATGCTTCTCAACGTAATGGTCATGTCAAAGATTTATTTACGCTCTGGTTTTGTACCAATATTGCACCTTTAGCGGTGATTACTGGCGCGATGTCGGTACAAACCTTTCATTTGAATATCATGAGTGCATTGACCGCGATTATTCTTGGTCATTTCTTTGGCGCCTCCATTTTGGCGTTAACCTCTGCACAGGGGCCACAAGTCGGCATTCCACAAATGATTCAAAGTCGTGCGCAGTTTGGACGCTATGGTGCTTTATTGGTTGTGATCTTCACCACCTTTATTTATTTGGGCTTTTTTACTTCAAATATTATTTTGTCGGGCAAAACCTTGCACACCGTCATTCCATCGATACCAGTACCTACAGCGACTGTGATTGGTGCAATTACTGCAACCCTAATTGGCATTATTGGTTATCACTTTATCCATAAATTTAACAAGATTGGGACTTGGTTTATGGGCAGTGCCTTGCTGATTGGCTTTATCTTGATGATTCCACATATCACCACAGAAGTCTTAGCAAAAGGCTCTTTTAACTTAAAAGGCTGGTTTGCGATGTTCTGTGTGTGTGCAATTTGGCAGATTAGTTTCTCGCCATACACCTCTGACTATTCGCGTTATTTGCCCAAAGAAATTGGTGTTTTTAAACCATTTATTTATACCTACTTAGGCGCAGCACTTGGGACAGTCATTGCATTTAGTTTCGGAACCTTAGCAGTCAGCTTGTTTACGATGAATGATGCCATGGAAGCGGTGAAAACTGCCACTGGCGGCTTTGGTATGGTGCTGATGATTTTGTTCTTATGCAATATTATTGGTCACAATGCCATGAACTTGTATGGTGCTTCACTGTCGTTTATTACCGCCATTCAAACCTTTGCCGGCAAATGGATTCCAACCAAATCGACCCGAATTATTCTTTCTATTTTTGTATTGATTCTTGCGACCAGTACTGCACTTTGGGCATCGAGCAGCTTTATTAGCTACTTCCTCAACTTCATTTTTGCCTTGTTGTTTATTTTAGTACCTTGGGTGGTGATTAACCTGATGGACTTCTATTACATCAACAAAATGCAGTACGACATTAGCTCTATTTTTGATGAAAATGGCGGTCAATATGGCAAGTACAATATCAAAACCTTAATCACTTACTTTGTCGGTATTGTGGTTCAGATTCCTTTTCTCACCAATTCGTTTTTTACTGGGCGATGGGCCAATGTCATCCAAGATGTAGATATCTCATGGATTGTCGGCATGATTGTGACTGCGATTCTTTATTTCGCATTGAACCAGTCAAAAATCAGCGCCAATCATTACAACATCTCTGCCAAAAAAATCTAAATTGAAATAAATAGTGAGAAAAAATCATGAAAAAGCAATATCTAACAATAGGGGTAGGGTTGATCACTGGTTCTATGGCATGGCCATGTTTTGCAGGCCTCACTTTTGGAGATGCAAAAACGGATACGGGTGCACTGACCATTTCAGGCTATGTGCGTGCCAATTATCAGGATAAAAACTACGGTTCAGACAACGACCACAAACTTCAGTTTAATGCGGCCAAAATTGCATTAGATTATGATGCGCCAAAATGGTTTGGTCATGCCGAATACCGCTGTTATCAATACAGTACCTTGTGCGATTTCTCGACCTTGGTCGATGCGTATGCCGGTTATCGTTTTAACGATCAGCAAAAACTCACCGTAGGTTTACAACCTATTCCATTTGGGATTGGACGTTTTTGGGAAAGTTCACTCTATGGTGGCATTAACAACACCATGGGATTAGAAGATGCACATAATTTGGGCGCAACGTATCATCATGAACTCGGTGCAACCAAATTTGATGTGGGTTATTTCGCAACCGATGGTGGAAATTATACGGGTGATAGCCGCGATTCAGCACGTTATACCGCAAACTTTGTCAAAACCAGTGATCCAACTCAATCGACATTAAATGAAAAAAATATGTGGATTGCGCGGGTATCTCAGGATGTGCAACTCTCACCCGACATGACGCTGAACGTGGGTGGTTCATATTGGTATTCTGATCTTAAAAATAAAACCACCGGTTTAAATGGTAATCGTAAAACCTGGGCTTTATTTACCGGCTTGAATTATAAGGACTTGGCACTGAGCTTTACCGGTGGTCAAAACGATGTATCGAATAAAGATGCATTACATCCAGATTATTCTGTGATGGGTTCGTATGATGGTGAATACTATGTGGCCAACAAAGGGCAGTTTTACACCGCAGATGTCCGTTACAGCTTTAAAGATCTCTATAAAGGTCTAAATATTACCCCGTATGCTGCCTATACCGCATATATCAAAGATGCCAATGGCTATAAAAATTCATCGCGTAATTTTTTAGGTGCGTCGTTCGACTATAAAAAAGTGTCGTTGGTGGCTGAATACATCATTAGTAAAAATGATCCGTTCATTGGTGGCGATAGTGATTCACTGGCGCAAGGTGATGGTTCATCGAAGTCAAATCGTTTACTCAACTTGACCTTCTTTTACTATTTTTAATTTGCGATGTGGATGAGCAAAAGGCTCAAAAAATTTTCTCTGATTAAGTGGTATACCGTATGTGAAGTGTACGGTATCCATTTTCAATTACGGCCATAAAACAACATTTTATGGTTTGTATAGACATTAAGATTGAATAGGATTGGCAAACATGGATCTGCAACAACAACCTTTATTTCGTCAGCAAGCGTTTGTGGCTGGACAATGGTGCGATGCTGATGACGGTCAGAAAACGCCCATTTATAATCCTGCAACCCAAGAACTGATTGGCTATGTCCCAAATATGGGGCGTGCTGAAACAGATCGTGCGATTGACACCGCGTATGCATCGTGGGGAATGTGGAAAGCAAAAACGGCCAAAGAAAGATCAATATTACTGAAAAAATGGTATGAGCTGATTCTAGCCAATCTTGATGTCCTTGCAGAGATTTTGACCGTTGAACAAGGCAAACCGCTGAACGAAGCCAAAGGTGAAATCGTTTATGCAGCCAGCTTTATTGAATGGTTTGCAGAAGAAGCAAAACGAATTTATGGCGATGTGATTCCAAGTCCTTATCCCGATGCACGCATTGTTGTGAATAAACAGCCGATTGGTGTGGTGGCAGCCATTACACCGTGGAATTTCCCTGCGGCCATGATTACCCGTAAAGTGGCACCGGCTTTGGCAGCAGGCTGTCCATGTATTGTGAAACCTGCACCTGAAACACCATTTACTGCATTGGCATTGGTCGATTTAGCAGTGCAAGCTGGGATTCCGGCAGAAATTTTCAGTGTGATTACCGGTGATGCTGTTCAGGTTGGCGATGCTATTTTTGCCAGTGACCATGTGCGCAAATTCACCTTTACAGGTTCGACTCCGATTGGTAAGTTGCTATTGGAAAAATCGGCAAAAACCCTGAAAAAAGTCTCATTGGAACTCGGTGGTAATGCGCCATTTATTGTATTTGATGATGCCGATGTCGAAGCAGCAGTTGATGGTGCAATGATTGCCAAATTTAGAAATGCAGGGCAGACCTGTGTTTGCGTGAATCGCTTTTTAGTGCAAGCTGGCATTTATGAAAAGTTCATCGAGGTGTTTAAAGCCAAAATTGAAGCTTTAAAAATTGGCAATGGGCTTGAAGCAGGTAGTGAAATTGGTCCGCTGATTAATGCACAAGCCATTAGCAAAGTACAATCACATATTGATGATGCACTGGCTAAACAAGGTCGACTGGTGATAGGTGGTCAAGTGGCGAGCGCAGGCGAGTTATTTTTTGAACCGACCTTAATTGCTGATGTCACCACCGACATGTTGGTGGCAACTCAAGAAACCTTTGGTCCATTGGCAGCCATTTTTAAATTTGAAACTGAAGAGCAAGCCATTCACATGGCAAATGACACTGAATTTGGTTTGGCTGCATATTGTTATACCCGAGATTTAGGACGCTCATGGCGTATGAGTGAGCAACTAGAATACGGCATGGTCGGCATTAATAAAGGCTTAATTTCAAATGAAGTGGCACCTTTTGGTGGAATTAAACATTCTGGTTTGGGGCGTGAAGGCTCGAAATATGGTATAGAAGATTATCTGGAAATTAAGTACACATTATTTGGAGGCTTGTAATGAGCAATGAAAAATTTGACAAGGGTTTAGCCATTCGAAAGCAGGTTTTAGGCGAAGAATACGTGAATAACTCGATCAATAATGCAGATGAGTTTAACTTGCCATTACAAGAACTGGTCACTGAATATTGCTGGGGTGCGGTGTGGGGGCGTGAAGAGTTATCTAAACCAGAACGCAGCTTGATTAATCTGGCGATGATTTCTGCACTGAATCGTCCGCATGAGTTAAAATTGCATGTCAAAGGTGCGCTACGCAATGGCGTGCCGAAAGAAAAAATTCGTGAAGTGCTTTTACAAGTTGCGATTTATTGTGGTGTTCCTGCGGCAGTCGATAGCTTCCGTATTGCCAAAGAAGCAATCAAAGAATACGAAGCAGAAAATGCTTAAACCAAAGCATTAACCGAAGCATAAAAAAGAGAGCAATCGCTCTCTTTTTTTTATGGCTTAAAACTTTTAGTTATACGCACGCTCATTATGCTCACTTACATCTAAGCCTTGTTGTTCTTGTTCAGGTGTCGCGCGTAATCCGATAGTTTTATCAATCAGTTTCATAATGATCCAAGTGAACACACCACAGTAAACCACTGTTAATACAATACTTGCCACTTGTGCGATGAATTGCTTCACCAAGTTTATGTCCTGATTACCACCCAGCGCAGGAATACAGAAAATTCCAGTTAAAATACAGCCTGCCATGCCGCCAATACCATGTAGCGAAAATACATCCAACGCATCATCAAAGCCGAACTTGCGTTTTAGCCCAGTGACTGCAAAGAAACAGCAGATACTGGTGATGAAACCCACAGCAATTGCACCAAACGGGCCAACAAATGCGGCAGCCGGTGTAATGCCGACCAAGCCTGCAATGACGCCAGATGCCAGACCCAAAGAGGTAACATGTTTGGTCATGATTTTTTCAATCATCATCCAGCCCACAATACCGCCACAAGTTGCAATGGTTGTGGTCATGAGTACAAGGCCTGCCGTGGTATTGGCGGCCAACGCTGAACCGACATTAAAGCCATACCAACCTGCCCATAATAAAGCTGCACCCATCATGGTAAAGACTAAATTATGCGGTGGCATCGGTGTAGTTGGCCATCCACGACGTTTACCAAGCACAATTGCACCCACCAGAGCAGCAACACCTGAGTTAATGTGAACTGCTGTACCACCGGCAAAGTCGAGTACGCCCCAATTATGCATAATTGCGCCTGGACCACCCCAAACCATATGTGCTAAAGGTCCATACACCAAAACCAACCACAGGGCAGCAAATAACACCACTGCACCAAATTTCATGCGTTCTGCAAAACCACCTACCGCAATACATGGCGTGATCATGGCAAAGGTTAAACCAAAAATACAAAGCACGTACTCAGGCACACCCGCAACTAAAGTTTGATCGGTAATGCCAGCCATAAAGGCCTTACTTAAACCACCAACAAAGCTATTAAAATTCAGGCTGCCTTCAGTCATGTTAGTGGTATCTGCCACAACGCTATAAACCACGGCAATCCATAAAATGCCGACCACACCTGCCACTGCAAAAAATTGCGAGAAGATGGAGAGCACATTTTTTGCTCGGATCATGCCTCCATAAAACAGTGCAAGGCCAGGGATAAACATAATCAGTACTAAAATTGCAGATACCATCAGCCATACAGTAGATGGTGCATCAAAGGGGGTATCTGCTGCAAATGCACAGGCAGGCATTAGCATGAACAGAGTGATCCCAAGTTTTTTCAGCAAATCGGAGGTCATAACGTGCTCCTTAAACGAAAATAAAAAAAGATTTAGAATTTGAGTAGCTAGCGTTTTATTCTTTCAAAGAATATTAATTTCACTTTGGTTAAAGCAATTCTTGTACCATGATAATTTTTTAACCTAATAATTATGCCGATTTATAGGATTTGAATACCTCAGATGATCTTTTCTCTTAAACATAAAATAAGGTTGGCGATTAATCAGAACAATTAATGAAACCAAAAAGAAGACAACGAAAAATGTGCGCCGTCTTTAAACCTGGTATGGTAATTTCTTTGGGTTGCAGGGGCGCGCAGTTTTTGTGCACGCTGCATTGATATGATGAATGAGGTTTTTAACTTTTATTCTAAGCTTGAGCTAACCTAAGCTGAGCTGCTTAAGTTTTCAGATTCTGGCTTGATTAAGCACGATTTTTTAATTGATGCAAATGAAAGACAAAAGGCGAGTCGTATCTCTATTTCTGATCTGCGGGTTAAGCAGATAAATGTTGAAAAGAAATAGAAAATACGATGATCGACACCAGTAAATTCATTTATTCTTCATTGGCTCCATAATTCATCACCGACAATAAGCGAATCGGCACTTGAATGAGTTTTTCTGGGCCATGCGGAATTTCACTTTCTAAAGTGAGGCAGTCGCCTGGTTGCATGTGAAAAACATCTTGTCCATGACGATAAATCAGTTCGCCTTCAACCAAATACAGCATTTCAATGCCAGGGTGGGCAAAGGTGGGAAATTCCTCACTGGCATCATCCATACTGACTAAATACGCTTCAAAGCTTTTTTTTGGACCTCTAGAATGCGTCAATAAACGATAGGTATGTCCTTTTTCGGTCCCTCTACGCACCACTTCCATGCCACCACCAGATTTCACCAACATGGCATGGCTTTCTTGCTGGTCATATTGGCTAAATAAAGTCGACATTGGAATACCCAACACTTCACAAAGCCGGCTAAGGGTTTCTAAGCTGGTCGAAACTTGTGCATTTTCAATTTTGCTGAGCATGCCCTGACTAATTTCTGCAATCTGTGCCACTTCAGACAGTTTCAGACCTTGTTCTTGGCGATGTCGTTTAATTTGGATACCAATATATTGTTCCAGCTTCAAGCTGTTCTTGGTTTGTCTCATTATGGTTCAACTCTGCACTATTTTGATGATGATGAATGGGTGATTCTACTGAAAACAAAAAACAGATGGGATAAATTTCAAAAAAATCCTATCATGAAATATATATTCCTATTGAGAATATTGAATTTTTAGCTTCATTCATAGAAAAATTAAAAAATATTCAAAGTTGGCAAGGGAATTGCTTTCTTTATAGGAAAGAAAGTTTCTTATATTGAAAACTGAATCGTTCATAACTCTAGATGCATTTTTCAAGCCAAATACAGTTTTGCCATATTAGGAGTATGTCAATGATGTTGCAGCAAGCCGTGAAGGAGATGTTTGATCATCGTGAATTGACCAATCAACCCATGTATCGTCCAGAAGTACAAAAAGTGATTGATCAGCACAATTTAAAATATGTTTTGGCACAATTTGTCGATATTCATGGCGCTGCCAAAACCAAGTCAGTCCCAATTTCGGGCTTGAAGGCAATTGAAACGAATGGTGTTGGTTTTGCAGGTTTTGCAATCTCGGGTATGGGAATGCAGCCGCATGGACCAGACTTTATGGTAAAAGGCGACTTATCTACTTTAAAACCAGTACCTTGGCAACCGGGGTATGGGCGTGTGGTGTGTGAAGGTTATGTGAATGGACAGCCACATCCTTATGATTCACGTTATGTCTTACGCCAGCAAGTTGAGCGTTTAAAAGCCAAAGGCTGGACACTCAATACTGGGCTTGAACCTGAATTTAGCCTATTCCGCCGTAGCGAAGATGGCAAACTCAAAATGGTGGATGACTCCGATAATCTAGATAAACCTTGCTATGACTATAAAGGCTTATCTCGTTCACGTGAGTTCTTAGAACACTTAACTGAAGCGTTAATTCCTGTCGGATTCGATATTTACCAAATTGACCACGAAGATGCGAACGGTCAGTTTGAAATTAACTATACCTATGCAGATGCGATGGAATCTGCCGATATGTTTACTTTCTTCCGTATGGCGGCAGGTGAAATCGCTAACGATTTAGGCATGATTTGTTCATTTATGCCAAAGCCTGATCCAAAACGCGCAGGCAATGGTATGCACTTCCACTTATCCATTGGTAGTGATGAAAGTGCGAACTTATTCCATGATGCCAGCGACGCAAGTGGTATGGGCTTATCGAAAATGGCGTATCACTTTATTGCAGGTTTGCTTGAACATGGTCCAGCACTGTGCGCGTTCTGTGCACCAACCGTAAACTCTTACAAACGTCTTGTGGTTGGACGTTCGCTGTCTGGTGCGACATGGGCACCTGCATTTATTGCCTATGGTTCAAACAACCGTTCTGCGATGGTGCGTATCCCGTATGGTCGTATTGAACTGCGCTTACCCGATGCAGGTTGTAACCCTTATTTGGTCTCGGCTGCGATTATTGCAGCAGGGCTAGATGGCATTGAACGCGAATTGATGCCACCACCAGCATGTAATGAAAACTTATACAGTCTAGAACTGGAAGAAATTGCAGCACGTGGTATTGCAACTTTGCCTCAATCTCTTAAAGAAGCTGTTGATGCACTTAAGGCAGATCCATTATTTGCAGAAAAAATGGGCACTGAAATCGTCAATGAATTTATTGATCAAAAAAGCATGGAGTGGGTGGAATACTGCCGCCATGTATCGGACTGGGAAATTCAGCGTTATACCGAATTTTTCTAAAATATTGAGCTAATGACAGATTAAATATTAAATTTTGGAGCATCCTATGTGTGGAATCGTTGGTTTATATCTTAAAAATCCTGCGCTTGAATCTCAGCTTGGCAAATTATTTGAACCGATGCTAGAAGCTATGACAGGTCGTGGCCCTGACAGCGCAGGCTTTGCGATTTATGGCGATGAAGTGAAAGATGGTTGGGTAAAATTAACCTTACAATCTACTGATGAAAGCTTTAACTGGCAAGGCTTTGCAGAAAAACTGCAAGCTAAATTGAACACAGGTTTTGACTGGTTTCAAAACGCAACTGCTGCCGTTATTAAAGTTGAAGCAGATGAAGATACAGTCCGTGCGGCGATTAGTGAACTTGCGCCTGAACTTAGAATCATGAGCGTTGGACAAAGCATCGAAATTTTAAAAGGTATGGGCTTACCGGTTGAAATTTCAGAGCGTTTTGGCCTTGCCAACATGAAAGGCAGTCACATTATCGGGCATACCCGTATGGCAACCGAAAGTGCTGTGACTATGGAAGGAAGTCATCCATTTTCAACTGGTGCAGATCTTTGCTTAGTACATAACGGTTCTTTATCGAATCACGCACGTTTACGTCAAGAATTGAAACGCGAAGGCATCAGCTTTGAAACTGAAAATGATACCGAAGTTGCAGCAGGTTACCTGACTTGGCGTTTACAACAAGGTGACAACCTTGAGCAAGCACTGAATCATGCCTTAGATGATTTAGATGGCTTCTTTACCTTTGCCATTGGCACACGAGATGGTTTTGCGGTGATTCGTGATCCAATTGCCTGCAAGCCTGCAGTATTGGCAGAAACAGATGACTATGTTGCGATGGCGTCAGAATATCAAGCCTTAGCATCATTACCAAACATCGACAAAGCCAAAGTATGGGAACCAGAACCAGCGACGTTATATGTCTGGGAACGTTCAAATGCCAAAACTGGCAAAGCAGCATAAGTATACGGTTTAAGATTAAGGAGTCACACAATGAACAGCACTGTATTAGCAGATAAAGTGAATCAAACATTATTAAAAGATACTTACGATTTAACCGTAGATAGCGTGCGTGATCTGAATCAGGCCTTACATAGCAAAGAAGTCGTAGATGCGGTCACAAACTGGACTGTTAAAAATCCAGCTGGCGCACACAATATTGCCGTGGGTATTAAAGCACCAGTCTCAGTCACCATTGACGGTCACGCAGGTTATTACTGCGCAGGCATGAACCAAGAAGCCGATATTGTGGTGAATGGTAATGTTGGTGTCGGTGTGGCTGAAAATATGATGTCTGGTTCTGTTCGCATCAAAGGCAATGCCTCACAAGCGGCGGGTGCTACAGCACATGGCGGTTTATTGGTGATTGATGGTGATGCCGGCGCACGTTGTGGTATTTCCATGAAAGGCGTCGATATTGTGGTTGGCGGTAGCATTGGTCACATGAGCTGCTTTATGGGACAAGCTGGACGTTTAGTGGTGTGTGGCGATGCAGGCGATGCACTGGGCGACTCGTTGTATGAAACCCGTATTTATGTCAAAGGAACAGTGAAATCTTTAGGTTCAGACTGCATCGAAAAAGAAATGCGTGAAGAACACCTCGCCGAATTGGCGGAGCTGCTTGCCAAAGCTGGTTTTGACGAATCCCCAACCTCGTTCAAACGCTATGGCTCAGCCCGCCAACTTTATAACTTCAAAGTAGACAATGCATCTGCTTACTAAGATCAAACGTAGACCGGAGAAATAACCATGACACAAGCAACTACTCAATTCGATCCAGTACTACGCGAATCAGCTACGTTTGATCGTTTAACCATTCAAGAAATTCAACGTGCCGCTGCAACAGGTATTTATGATATCCGTGGTGGTGGAACCAAGCGTCATCTTCCTCATTTTGACGACTTGCTTCTACTTGGTGCAAGTATGTCACGTTACCCGCTTGAAGGTTATCGTGAAAAATGCGGTACTGATGTGGTACTAGGTACACGTTTTGCCAAAAAACCGATTCATTTAAAAATTCCAGTGACCATTGCCGGCATGAGCTTTGGTGCATTGTCTGCCAATGCCAAAGAGTCTTTGGGTCGTGGTGCAAGTATCGTTGGTACTTCAACCACAACCGGTGATGGCGGGATGACACCTGAAGAACGTGGTCATTCTGAAACGTTGGTGTATCAATACTTACCATCACGTTATGGTATGAATCCAGACGATCTACGCAAAGCCGATGCGATTGAAATTGTCTTAGGTCAAGGTGCAAAACCAGGTGGTGGCGGTATGCTACTCGGGATGAAAGTCACTGAACGTGTTGCGGGCATGCGTACCTTACCGGTCGGTGTCGATCAACGTAGTGCGTGTCGTCATCCTGACTGGACTGGTCCAGACGATTTAGCTATTAAAATTGCAGAAATCCGTGAAATCACCGATTGGGAAAAACCAATTTACGTGAAAATTGGTGCAAGCCGTCCATACTATGACGTGAAACTCGCGGTGAAAGCCGGGGCAGATGTCATCGTACTGGATGGCATGCAAGGCGGTACAGCAGCAACCCAAGAAGTCTTTATCGAGCATGTCGGTATTCCCATTTTGTCTGCCATTCCACAAGCGATTCAGGCACTCCAAGAAATGGGCATGCACCGTAAAGTACAACTGATTGTATCGGGCGGTATTCGTACTGGAGCAGATGTGGCAAAAGCCATGGCTTTAGGTGCAGATGCTGTTGCGATTGGTACAGCAGCCCTCATTGCATTAGGTGATAACCATCCACGTTTAAACGATGAATTGAAAAAAATCGGTTCTGCGTCAGGTTATTATGATGATTGGCAAAATGGCCGTGATCCGGCTGGAATTACCACGCAAGATCCAGAACTGGCAAAAAACTTAGACCCTGTTGAAGGTGGTCGTCACTTGGCGAACTACTTACGTGTGTTGGTCTTAGAAGCGCAAACGATGGCACGTGCTTGTGGTAAGTCACATTTGCATAATCTTGATCCGGAAGATTTGGTTGCGTTAACTGTTGAAGCTGCAGCAATGGCGCGTGTGCCATTGGCAGGAACTAATTGGGTGCCTGGTCAGTTACAATATTAATGGCGTGCTCGCATAGCTGTTAAACGATTAAACCTCCTCCAAGTTGTGACTCTATGTTTAGAGGCAACGTTGGGGGAGGTTTAATTGATTTATTGACAACTAAGCTAAGAAAAACTCCAGTTCTGTAATTGGGGTTTTAAAAATTAAAACCTTCTACATTGTTCGCTGGTTTTGATGTAACTATATGTATTTTATGGTAAATATATTTTATTTTTCTCTCAGGTTTTATCGTTGCAATGATACCCGAATTCATTTTTCTTGCAGAACAGTTTTTGGTCTGAAAAGCTTTCAATCTGTGTATATTACATTTGAATTTTTTGCTAATATGATTTTGAATGCACATCAGACAGTTGAACGTATTTTATAAAAAAATATCTAAATTGATGCTTTAAATAAACAATATTAAATTATTTAAAAAATTAAAAAAAAGGAGTCACAAATGCCTAAGCGAATATGGATGAGTTCGATATTGGGATTGAGTCTGTGTATGTCATTAAGTCATGCCGCAAGCACAGTTCCACAATTTTCTCAATTTCCGGTCAAAGTGTATAACGGTTCAACTGCAGCATTAGATTTAACTGATCCGAATGCACGGATGTTTCGTACACGATTATCAGACGCATTAAAAACCCCTGTAAATTTTGCCGGTGAATATGTGGTGACGATGTGGGGATGTGGCGCAATGTGCCGTTCTTATACATTTGTGAGTAAACGTACCGGAAAACTCTTGGAAGAAGTCTTTGGTGGAGAAGGAAACCAAGAGGATGTGATTGATGCAAAAGCCAATAGTAAGCTGCTAGTGACGGCACAGGATGTTCACGATTTTGAGAACAATGGGCGGCTTGTAAAAACCATAGTCAGATTTTATATCTTAGAAAAAGGGCATTTAAAATTAATTAAAAAGATTGAAAAATAAGAAAATAGTGCTCTGCGCTGATAAGTTATTTTGCATCAGCTCCATTTTTATAAATGACACGTGAATCGATTATCGAATTAAATGGTCACTAATGCAGAGCAAAGCGCCATGAATAACATTTTGCTGCGAGCATCACAATCATTGGCGGTAAAAAGAGCTTGGGGATTTTTAATCCAAATTGAAACTGACATGCGAACTCTCCATTGTGCTTGAGAGATAAGCAAAAAATATACCGAGTTTATTCTAAATGGAAATAGATACTCGCCGAACAGATCAAGTCTATTCGGCGAGCATCTTATTTGACGTTTAAATGTTAAACCGTGGTTTTAAGTTGAAAGCGCTGAATTTTACCGACAATTACGGTATAGCATAAAATAGCACCTACGGCATGAATGCCCACATAGGTCAGTGCCAAATTGAACGAACCTGTCATTGCCAAAATATAACCAATCACAATTGGCGTCACGATGCCAGCAGTATTACCAAAAGCATTCATCATCCCGCCAGATAAACCAATCATTTCTTTAGGTGCTACATCTGACATCACTGCCCAACCGAGTGAACCCACGCCTTTGCCAAAAAATGACAACGACATAAAGAAAATAATGGCAGCATGTGAACTCACGTAATTACACATAATAATTGAGGTCGATAAAACAAATCCCACAACAATCGGTAGTTTGCGTGAAAAGGTGAGACTTTTATCCATTCTGATCAATTTATCAGAAATAAGGCCACCTAAAATCCCCCCAACAAAACCACACAGCGCAGGTGCAACCGCAGCAAAACCAGCTTGTAAAATACTTAAATGTCTTTCTTTGACCAAATACACTGGAAACCAAGTCAGGAAAAAGTAAGTCAGGGTGTTGACGCAATATTGACCAATAAAAATACCCAACATCATGCGTGAGGCAAGCAGTTGTTTGACGTTAGCCCAAGTAATTTTTTCCTTCGCAGTATTGCTTTCGCCCATGTCCAATAAAGCGCCTTCTGCGGCAATATATTCGACTTCTTTGGGATTCACGGTCGGATGCTCTCTCGGACTATAAATGACTTTTAACCAAATGAATGAAAGTAAAATACCCAGTCCGCCCATCACCCAAAAAATGGATTGCCAGTGCATGGTTGCAACTAGCCAACCCATCAGTGGTGCAAAAATGACGGTTGAAAAGTAAGACGATGAGTTGAAAATGGCTGCTGCCGTGCCACGTTCTTTGGTTGGGAACCATGCCGCTGCAATTTTACTGTTACCAGGAAATGCAGGTGATTCGGACAAACCGACTAAAAAACGCAGTAAAAATAATGAAAAAACGATACTGCTAATGCTGCCTAAAACATGGGTGAAGCCAATTAAGATGGTAAAAAATGACCATAAAAATAAGCTCCAGAAATAAACTTTTCGTGCGCCGTATTTATCGAGTAACCATCCACCGGGAATCTGACCAATCACATAAGCCCAAGCAAAGGCTGAAAAGATGTAACCCATGGTCACAGACTGAATACCTAGTTCTGCCGACATCGGTGCAGCCGCCATAGATAAGGTGGCGCGGTCGCCGTAGTTGAAGGCTGTGATGATAAAAATCATGGCTAAAATATAATAGCGGGTTTTGGTGTGCTGTGCCTTTTGCTTGCCAGTATCTGCAAGCGTTGTTTGCAAATTTTCCATATATACAAACTCTTTTAATTATCGACCTATGTTCAACTCCGTGAAATAGGTGACTTCATGTCAAATGGGTGTATAGAATCGAGTCCATGAAAACTGACTGACCGAAGATGGCTCGGATTCTATAATCCTATGCTCTACCTAAAAATCATTAGATGTAGGACATCTTATGATCAAAGGTGATCATTTAGCAAGCAAATTTCTGCAAAAAATCTGTATCAAAAAGATCAAATAGTCTACTTGACATGTTGTATGATGTCTTATAAGTTGAATATGTATCGAGAGATAAATTTATACAGCCAAGGAGCAATATAATGGCGTCAACACCAATAATTAAATCAGTTCGAGCAATTCCAGTTGCAGGTCACGATAGTATGCTACTCAATTTGAGTGGTGCGCATGGCCCATATTTCACACGTAATATTTTAGTGATTGAAGACAATTCTGGAAATATCGGTGTCGGTGAAATTCCGGGTGGCGAAAAGATTTTAGCCACACTCAATGATGCGAAGGCGCTGGTTTTAGGGCAACCGATTGGCGAGTATAAAAAATTACTTAAAAATATTCATCAAAATTTTGCTGACCGTGACAGTGGTGGCCGTGGTAATCAAACCTTTGATTTAAGAACCACAATTCATGTAGTGACGGCTTATGAGTCTGCCCTGTTGGATTTATTGGGTAAACATTTGAATGTGAATGTTGCCAGTTTATTGGGCGATGGCCAACAACGTGATGAAGTTGAAGTTCTCGGTTATTTATTCTTTGTGGGTGACCGTAAACAAACAACCTTAGATTACGCCACCAGCCCACATTTAAAACATGATTGGTATCAGGTGCGTCACGAAAAAGCCTTAACGCCAGATACCATTCAACGCTTAGCCGAAGCGTCATACGACCGTTACGGATTTAAAGATTTTAAACTTAAAGGCGGTGTGTTACACGGTGAGCAAGAAGCTGAAGCGGTAACCGCAATTGCCCGCCGTTTCCCTGATGCACGGGTTACGCTCGATCCAAATGGAGCGTGGCATTTAGATGAAGCCATTCAGTTAGGTAAACATCTAAAAGGTGTATTGGCCTATGCCGAAGACCCATGTGGTGCTGAACAAGGCTTTTCAAGCCGTGAAATTATGGCTGAATTTAAACGCGCGACGGGCTTGCCAACTGCAACTAACATGGTTGCAACAGACTGGCGCGAAATGTCGCACAGTATTCAGTTACAATCGGTCGATATTCCTTTGGCTGACCCACACTTTTGGACGCTTGAAGGCTCGGTACGTGTTTCACAACTGTGCAAAATGTACAATTTAACGTGGGGTTCGCATTCAAATAACCACTTCGATATTTCTTTGGCCATGTTTACTCATGTGGCAGCCGCAGCCGTTGGAAACGTGACCGCCATCGATACACACTGGATTTGGCAAGAAGGGACTGATCATTTAACCAAGCAACCGCTTGAAATTGAGGGCGGGAAAATTAAGGTTCCAACCGTGGCAGGTTTAGGAGTGGAATTGGATTGGGATGCCATTGAACGCGCCCACGAACTCTATAAAGCCAAAGGCTTAGGCGCACGTGATGATGCCGAAGCAATGCAATTTATGATACCGAACTGGACGTTCGACAACAAAAAACCGTGTTTGGTTCGCTAATTTAACGCTAATCACAGTCGTGTGACGGTTCATCTGGGTTAGCCAATCGCTTTTACCTTTAGCGATTGGTTTGCCTAGAGGTCATTGGATATTGACTGATTCACGCCGTCACGAAGATACAGCCCATATGGAGTGTGGCGCATGGATGATTCTCTTAAAGTCGCATCGGCTGCGGATATGTCGCAGAAAACGACCAAGTACCGCTATTTCATTTTATTTTTTATATTCATCATCACTGTCATTAATTATGCAGATCGTTCGATCTTGTCGATTACAGGCACCAGTATTGCGCAGGATTTTAATATCTCTGCCAAAGATTTAGGTATTGTCTTTTCGGCATTTGGCTGGGCCTATGCTTTGGGACAAATTCCAGGTGGCTGGCTACTTGATAAATTTGGCTCGAAATGGGTGTATGGCGGTAGTTTGTTTCTGTGGTCTGTGTGCACTTTTATGCAAGGCTTTATTGGCGATAGCTTTTTTATTGCCTCTATTGTAACGTCATTTTTTATTTTGCGTTTCATTTTAGGTTTGGTTGAATCGCCAGCGTTTCCAGCCAATAGTCGTATTGTTGCAACATGGTTTCCAACCAAAGAACGTGGCTTAGCCTCGTCTATTTTTAATTCGGCACAATATTTTGCCACCATTGTTTTTGCACCGTTAATGGCATTGATTGTATCTAAATTTTCATGGCATTACGTATTTTTTGCGATGGGCTTGTTGGGCATGCTGTTAAGCGTGTTATGGATGAAAACAGAAATTCATCCCAACAAACAAAAACGCGTGAATCAAGCCGAACTGGATTATATGAAAGCCGGTGGCGCATTAATTGATATTGATCAAAGCCGTGTTAAAAGCATTCAAATCAATCAACCTTCAAATAAATCCATTATTAAAAGCTTGCTAAGCAGCCGTATGCTGATTGGTGTGTATATCGGTCAATATTGCATTACTGCGCTGACTTATTTCTTTATCACATGGTTTCCAATTTATTTGATTAAAGGGCGTGGCATGTCGGTGATGGAAGCCGGCATGGCGGCGGTGATTCCTGCTATTTGCGGTTTTGCTGGTGGATTATTGGGCGGGCTAATTTCAGATGTTTTAATTAAGCGTGGTTATTCCAACACCGTGGCACGTAAAACACCGTTCGTGATTGGGATGTTGCTTGCAACCACGTTGATTCTTTGTAATTTTACTGACACACAGTGGGTCATTATTGCTTTAATGGCATTGGCTTTTTTTGGTAAAGGCCTTGGTGCTGTGGGTTGGGCGGTGGTTTCAGATGCCGCACCGAAAGAAGCACTTGGTTTAACTGGTGGTGTGTTTAATGGTTTGGGCAATATCGCTGGGATTATTACACCGTTAGTAATTGGCTATATTGTCAGCTTAACTGGGTCGTTTGAATGGGCACTGTATTTTGTTGCAGCGCATTCCCTTTTGGCTTTGTTTAGTTATTTATTTATTGTTGGAAAAATTAAACGACTAGAACTCAAAAAGTTTGAGTGAGGATTTTCGATATGCAAAAGTTAGCGCAAGAAATTTTAATGTTGGGTCCACAAATTGATGTATATGTTGAGGAACTCGAGCGCCAATTTTCAAAAGTTCATAAATTTTGGCAAATTGAAGATAAAGCGACCTTCTTAAAAGAGCATGCCGACAAAATTCAAGGCCTTGCAACCAGTGGTGGCTTAGGGGTGAAAAAAGAGCTGCTTGAGCAACTGCCTCAGTTAGAAATTATCGCAAGTTCTGGCGTGGGTTATGACTCAATTGATGTCGCCTATGCGCATAGTCGAAATATCATTGTCACCAATACACCCAATGTATTAAATGATTGCGTGGCGGATACTGGCATGATGCTCATTTACGCGGTTGCCCGTCAGTTGGTGAATGCCGATCAATATGTACGTAGTGGCGCATGGGGCAAAGGCGCGTATCCTTTAACAACCAGTTTAAAACATAAAGTCTGTGGCATTGCCGGTTTAGGTAATATTGGACTTGAAGTTGCAGCCAGAGCGCAGGCCTGTGGGATGAAGATTGCCTACACCAGCCGAAGTGATAAGAAAATAGAAGGTTATCAATATGTTGAAAATGTTGAAGCTTTGGCCGAGCAATCTGATTTCTTGGTTCTGACCTTACCAAGCACGCCAGATACGCATCACTTAATTAACGCGAATGTATTAAGCAAATTGGGGGAAAAAGGCTTCTTAATTAATATTGCCCGCGGTTCTGTGGTTGATGAAAAAGCATTAATTGCCGCGCTGAAAAACAATGACATTGCCGGTGCGGGACTTGATGTATTTGAGAAAGAACCGTGTACCGAAAGTGAATTATTTGCGCTGAAAAACGTTGTGCTCACACCACATTATGCAAGCGGCACACGCGAAACACGTAAAGCTATGGGCGATTTAGCTTGTGCCAATCTGTATGAATATTTCACCCAGCATAAAGCCATAACACCGGTGGTTTAAACCGTTTTAATTTTAGTTAAGCTTAATCTAATCGGGCAGTGACATATGTTAAGTGTTGCTGTCTGTTAAGTGTTGCTGTCGGGTTAGGTTTAAGTTCAATTTTTCAAACCTAAACCATTTCAGGTTTATTCTTTTTTTGTGATATTCAAATTTAACACAATACATTTTATCGGCAGGCTTGGATTTTAGTGGTATAGACAAGCTGAAATTTTAATTTCAGAATTTAACCGTTTGTTAAAAAACTCTATTTTATGAACGCAATACGCTGGCTCTTTTTTTAGGGTAAATAAGTTACAAATAAACACGTTGTATGATGTCTTATGATGAGATATATTCAAGACAGATGATCGTTTCTTATGCAGAAATAGGATCAAGTAAAAGATAACAAAGTAAAACAGGATGTTTTATGGAAACCAAAGCAATTATCATTTTATCAATTACGGTCACGTATTTTGTGGTCATGTCACTCATCGCGGTAAGTGTTAGAAAACACGCCAACAATAGTGAAGGTTTTACCAGTGGTGGTAAAAGTTTCCCCGCTTTTTTAATTGCCGCATTGCTTCTTTCTGAATTCATTGGCAGTTCAGTGAGTATTGGTACTGCACAAACTGGTTTTGAAGTTGGTATTTCAGCCGCTTGGAACTTAATTGCCCTCGCATTAGGGTTCTTATTCTTAGGTTTATTGTTGGCAAAAAAATATCGCGAAACAGGTTTGAATACCATCTCTGCCATTTTAGATAAAAACTATGGCACACAAACCCGTTACGCAACCTCATTACTGACCATATTTGCTTTAAGCACGGTCACTGTGGCGTTATATGCCAGTGGTGGTGCCCTTATTGCTGCTATTTTAGATATTAGTCGCACCACAGCAACCATTTTGGTGGGTTTAGTAACCGTGTTTTATATAAGCATTGGTGGTATGCGTTCGATTGTATATACCAACTTTATTAATGCTGCAATTAAATATATCGGTATGGTTTTGGCGGTCGCTTTTGGTCTTAAATTCAGTGGTGGTCTTGCAAATTTACAAGCCAATTTACCGGCGAGTATGTTTAGTTGGTCAAGTATTGGCTTTGGACAAATTTGTTCATGGATGATTGCCGGCATCGGTTCAATCTTTGCCACGCAATATATTATCCAAGCGATTACCGCAACCGAAAATCACAAAAAAGCACAGCGTGCTTGTTACTATGTTTCATCAATGATGATTCCTTTTGGAATCATGACGGCAATTGCGGGCATTTGTAGTGCCTATTTATATCCAAATATTAAATCGATTGATTCTTTACCAGAACTGATTTCAAACATGCCAACTTTGTCTGCTGCAGTTGTGGTGATTGGGCTGGCAGGCGCTATGCTCGGTGGAATTTCTGCAAACACCATGGCTTCGGCAACGCTGTTAATGAAAGATTTTTATGATCCTTTTTTTAATAAAGAAAAAAATGATAAAAAATCGGTCATTTTTATTCGCATCGCGGTGATTGTGATTGGCTTATTACCTTTGGCACTGGCGCTGTTTGCACATAAAATTTTATTGGTTGCCTTTTTAGGTAAAGCATTGCGCGCAACCTTAGCCGTACTTATTCTGATGTGTTTCTTTGCACCAAAATTTGGTACTGGCAAAGGTGCATTTTACGGAATTATTTTATCGGTATTTACAACCGTGGGTTGGTTCTTACTTGGTAATCCATATGGTATAGATAGCACCTACATGGCATTTGCTGCTCCAATTATTACCATGCTGATCTCGCATTTTGGTGGAGGTAAACGTATCAACTTAGATCATCCGAAGCATGCCGAGGCAAAATAAAGCATCGTAAATTTATTAAAAAACCATTTCAAAAAGACCTCAACCTATGCGTTGAGGTCTTTTTGTTTAATCTGCAACATAAACACGCCGAAGGTGCCATTATTGGCGTTATAAAAACAAGTCTTGACCCTTTTTTGTGAGTTCATAATTATTCTATTGCCATACTCGCCAGTCTTTTTCTGTTGATGGCGTGATTTCTTAATTCAATTTGTACCAGTCAACATGCTTTGAATTCGAGATCGCTACACCTGCCTTGGCTGACAGCATGTGAAAAAGGCGTATAATTTATGACGACATTCGTGAATTATCTAAAATTAAAAATGAAACCGATTATCTCTGAATTACAAGCAATTGTTGGACATGCTCAAGTATTAATAACCGAAATCGATAAAGCGCCTTATACCAAAGGCTTTAGAGTAGGTAAGGGCGATGCTTTAGCCATTGTTATTCCAGAAACATTATTAGAAATATGGCAAGTGCTGCAATGTTGCGTTCAGCACGATGTCATTATTTTAATGCAAGCCTCCAATACTGGGGTCACGGGTGGATCGACGCCCGATGCTAACGATTATGACCGTGAGATTATTATTGTTAGCACGCGCAAAGTAAAAGGCGTACAACTGCTAGATAATGCAAAACAGGTGTTGGCCTTCCCTGGCAGTACTTTAACCGAATTAGAAAATGCCTTAAAACCACATCATCGTGAAGCGCATTCTGTGATTGGCTCATCGTGTATTGGTGCTTCTGTGATTGGTGGTGTTTGCAATAACTCTGGTGGCTCGCTGATTCGCCGCGGTCCAGCGTTTACAGAAAAATCATTATTTGCGCAAATCAATTCTGAGGGAAAATTAGAATTGATTAATCATTTAGGCATCGAGTTAGGTAAAACGCCAGAAGAAATTTTGGCAAATCTTGAGCAGGCAAATTATCAAATTGGGGATGCACCCGATTGGCAGGGCAGAATTTGGGCAGAGGGATATGCCGAAGATTTAAGAGATATTTCATCTGCCAAACCAACACGATTCAATGGTAATCCCAATTATCTGCACGATAGCGCAGGCTGTTCAGGAAAGCTGGCAGTTTTTGCTGTGCGTTTGCCGACCTTTGAAAAAAGTGCTGCATCAACCACCTTGTATATTGGCACCAATGATGAATATGAGTTGGTGCAACTACGCCGATTCTTATTACAACAGCTGAGCATTTTGCCTTCACAAGCCGAATATATTCATCGTCATGCATTTGATTTAACGAAAAAATATGCCAAACATATTTATAAGGCGATTGATAAACTCGGGCCCGAAAAAATTCCAGATTTATTTGCAGCCAAAACCGCATGGGATAAACGCGTGCAGCGCATTCCTTTTTTACCCAAAAATACGGTCGATCGGGTGATTCAGTGGGTGAATTGCATCACACCATCGGGAATTGAACCTAGAATCATGCAGTATCATGCCCAATTTGAACATCATTTAATGATAAAAACCGATGCCGATCAAGCCGCAGAATTACAACAGTTATTAACTCATTTTTTTGCAGATGGAACGGGTCAATTTTTTCAATGTAGCGAAAAAGAAGAGAAAAATGCGTTTTTAATTCGTTTTGGCGTGGGTGGTTGCACCGTATATTATTGTGAAAGTCATGGCATAGACACCAATGAAAGACTGATTGCGTTTGATGTCGCGCTGCGTCGTAACGATGATGAATGGCGGCTAAAATTACCTAAACATCTGCAAGATCAAGTGCTATTCGATTCTTGTTGTGGGCATTTTTTCTGTTTTGTGAATCACCAAGACTATATTCTTAAACCCGGTGTCGATGGACATGCCTTTAAACAAGAGGTATTGAAATATCTAGATGAACGCGGCGCGAAATACCCCGCAGAACATAATGTAGGTCATTTATATCGGGCGTCTGAAACCTATAAAGCACATTTACAACAGCTAGATCCGACCAATAGTTTTAATCCAGGCATTGGTAAAACCAGTAAATGTAAACATTGGAATTAAAACATCTATATAAACATCGCAAGGTGAGTCGAAACATTTTCGACTCACGTTGAACAAACATCGCCCTTCGTTATTTAATTGATTTTATTTCACACCCTGACTTCAGTCATGGATCATTCATTGATTAATTTTTGTTACATCAATTTCTTTTTTAAAACAAAAAAAATGAGTCCATGCTCACTTGAGTGATCAGCCCATAAACTGGGGCTTCCAGATGAACAGTAGACAATAGTTCTCTCACTTACATAAAATTTTGTGATTAAAGTCGCAAAATTGTAGAAAAAGGTGTATATTATTCGTATGTTTTTTATTCAAATGTAATTTTTAAATTTTCTTTAGTTGGATAAAAAGTCAAATAATTAGTCTGAGACAAGGTGAGTTATGAATAAGGCATATAAAATTGTTTTAAACAAATCTACGGGAA
This sequence comes from Acinetobacter sp. MD2(2019), assembly GCF_035615615.1. NCBI lineage: Bacteria > Pseudomonadati > Pseudomonadota > Gammaproteobacteria > Moraxellales > Moraxellaceae > Acinetobacter > Acinetobacter sp. MD2(2019). The sequence continues at coordinate 182,659 of NZ_VTDU01000003.1, forward strand.
CTATGGTGGTTGCTTCTGAGCTTGCTCGAGGTGCTAAAAAATCAAAAACTGTAAAAATAGCCAATTTATCAACATTAAGTAAATCTTTGATTTTTTCAACCGTAGCAATACTATCTTACATACCTATCATGACGCATGCAGCAGAGGCAAATGTTTATGATTCGTATAAATCAGCAGATTTAGAGTATGGTGCAGACGGTAAGGTAACGGGTATAGGTGACTCAGAAACTGCAAATCATCAAATGAAAAATCAGTTTTTTAATGCTGGTACAACGAATTTTAATTTGAACAATGATGTTAAATGGCTACCTGAAGGAAATAAAGGGCCAACAGCAAGCTTGGCTTTATGGAATGCACCACTATCTGAATTATTTAACCGTGGCGCGTTAACCATCACGGACAATACAACTGGTACTCCTGTAACAACCTTACCAGACATTGAAGATTGGGATTTAAGTGAAAAGACACACACGATTACTTGGCTAAAGACGGATAATACTTTAGGCACGGTGGAAGTATTTGGGACAGATCCCAATGCACAAGGCGAAACCAGTCTTGATAATATCAAAAAACAATATACGGCAGATGCTCTTACTGGTTTCACCGGACCCATTGTTACTAGTCAGCCAACGCAACCGTTTGTAGACTTAAAAATAGCAAGTGTAAGTGGTAATAATTCAGTTTTAAATTTAGAAGGTACAGATGCAATCGATTGGCATCCTGGACAAGTAAAACAGAGTTCATTGTTTACCGCTGAAAATAGTGGCGTAATTAATCAAAATCAAGCCATTAAAGTCACTTTTGACTATAGCTCGTCGGTAACTAATTTATCGGCGGCGCAAAGTAATGAGGGTACATTTGGGGCAAAGAAAGAGCTATCAGGTGCAACTCTGACAGTCAGAGTAAATACGGATGAATACAAACAATTCACTATAAATACCGATGCCGCGTTAAATGATTATAATAATGCATTAATTGAGTCCATTAAAAATAACATAACAGTTGCGACTGATTATGAAACACAATTTAACAAGGCCTTCAAAAACACGACAAGTCCTGAATACAGTTTCGTGTATGATCCAACAAAAGTAAATTATGATTCAGAAAGTTATTATTTTAGTCCAGAGATGAAAGAAGCTACGGGTCTACGCTCCATCTTAGAAGCAAAGAACAATGGTGTAGTGAATATTAATAATAGTGTAGAAGCTATAGGGTCTGATACATTTCAAACAGCCTATAATGTTTATGCACACGATAATGGAATTGTGAATGTTTCTAAGGATGCAACAATCACTGTTCAAAATCGTACAACACAAAATGCTTTAGTCAGCAGTGGTTCGACTTTTACCAATAACGGAACGATTGTATTTAAAAATTCTACCGATGAAAAAAATACAAATTGGGCGGATCAGGTAACAGGTACAGGGTCAAATTATAATAACAACGGTACGATTAGCATTGAAAACTCAACCGCCAATGGTTCAAATATTCCTGATTATTTAGATGGAAATCCGTACTATAAATATAGCCGTAATATAGCGACCGAAGTTCTTAATGGTGCCACTGCAACCAACAACGGTACATACAATGTTGGCAGTACCAGCGGAAGTAATGGTGGTACAGCAACAGGGGTACACCTCAATCAATCTGGTACAGTCGTAAATGATGGCGAGATTAATGTCGTTGCGATCACAGGTGGTGCATCAAGCGATAACTTAGATTTAAATACCACCAACAATGCAATAAGTGCTTTCGTTTCTGATGATGCAACTAAAAACGTCACGATTAACAATACAGGCACGATTACGATTGATAAAAATGCAAAAAATAGTGCGGGCATTAATGTTGCTCAGACAGGTTCAGTGCCACAAAACTTAACTGTTGATAACAGTGGAACAATGAATGTTGACGGTGCGAATAGCGCGGGCATTAAAGTGGCTGGAAATTTCACAACAGCTAACAATAATCAGGTAAAAAACTCAGGGACGATTAATGTAACTGGTGCAAAGAGTTCAGGTATTTTTGCTGCTTCAGGTGCTGAAGTGGCCAATTCAGGAACAATTAATGTCACACATGATAACGCGTCAACAGCTCAAGATCGCGTGTATGGGATTAAAAATGACCGATCAACTGTCACATTAACATCGGGTAGTACATTAAATGTAGACGGAAGTTATACCACAGGATTATATGCACGCGGTGGGGGTCAGATCATTGTTGATAATGGTGCTACTATTAATACTGTTACAAGGGCTGATACAACAAATCAAGTACTTTTTTGGGTTTCTGGTAAAGGAAATGATGGCACCAGTTCTAAAATTAAATTTGTAGAAACAGAAAATCATTTCGATATAACAAATGCCAATTCAACTTTATTCCGTATTGATGATGGTGCTAAGTATGAAGGTGGAGATTCAAATCTAGTTGTTACCGTGAGTGGTGAAAACTCAAATGGCTACAGTATTGCAAATAATGGCACATCTTTTTCCAGTGGTGTGAGTAAAATTGATGTTACAGGTAAAAATGCAACAGGCATTAATGTAAATAGTGGTGCTGGCTTAGATGGTCGGGTAAAACTAGATGCAGATACCGCAATTAACGTAACTGGTGAGAATGCAACAATTGCTAAAGTAGATGGTAATACATACGATGTTGATGGATCATTGAAACAAAAGAACACTGGTGCCAAACTGATTTCTGAAGCGACACTATTAGCAGAAGGGCCGCATGATTCTACTGGCTTTAAAGTTGTAAATAACGGTCAATTGGATCAAAATGGCACCATCGATTTTAGTGGTGCGGCCAATTCTACGGGTGTTTATATTGATGGTGGTACGCTAACCAATAATGGTGAAATCGCGTCTAATGGTATTGGTGTAGACGTTTATCAAAGTTCTGGTAATCTCGTTTCTAAAGTAACAAACAACAGTGATATTACAGCCACTGATGGGACTGCGGCGATTCGCCTGAATAAAGATGCCAGCCTCACATTAAGCGGAACCGGAACCGTTGTTGGAGAGAATAGTGCCGATGCAATTCGGGTGATGGCGGGTTCAAAAGAACTTAAAACAGATGGTGCAAATATAGCCGTAACGGGTAGTGGTAGTGGTATTCACTTTTTAAATACTGCATCTGATGAACCGGGAGCCACCTTTAGATTGACTGGAAGTGGAATCATTACCGTATCAGGTAACGATGCTGCAGGGATTACTTTAGAAGGTCAAGATAGCAGTGGCAACCCTGCTATGTCTAACGCGAATTTGGATACCAGCGGTTCTGAAGCTTTAGTCATTAATGTTAAAGATAAAGGCGGCAACGGTATTGTCACCAATACCTCTGGTTCGGTTAAATCTGGAACAAGCTTGAATATTGAGTCAGATGAAGGTCAGTCAGCCTTAGTGATTAAAGGAACAACAACTGACATTCAACAATCAGGAAATCTCACTTCTGCATCTAAAACCAGTCCTGTGGTTGATTTAAATCAAATCAATTCTTCTGGTGAACCGATTAACTTTACCAATACAGGAAAAATTACCTCAAATGGTGGAACAGTTGCGGTTGATGCAACGCAACAAGCTGCAGCCATTAACATGACAAATGCTGGTGGTCAAATTAAAGGCGGTGTTGAATTAGCTGATAAAGATAATACGGTACTGCTTAGCGGAAAGAGCTCTACAGATTACGTGAAAGTCGGATCAGGAAACAATACGTTTACGGTTCAAGATACATCTAAGGTAGATGATCTTACTGCTGGAGCAGGCAATAATAAATTTACTGTTAAGGGTAGTGCAGAAGCAGGTACGATTACTGCGGGTGACGGAAATAATTATGTAAGCCTTGAAGATACCAGTAAAACCCAAACCCTTACATTAGGTAATGGTGAAAATACAGTTGATATTCATGGTGCAACTCAAAATGGCACACTAACTTCGGGCAGTGGTAACGATACCTATAATATCATTGGTGCAACGCAAGTAAATAGTGCTGCGCTATTTGCTAAAATTGATGCCGGTACGGGTACAGATACGCTGAATGTAAAATCAAATAGTTATTATCAATTGTCTGACGCTGACAAAATCACTAACTTTGAAAATTTAGATATAGACGATAGCTCAACATTTGAAGTGCATAATACCAATTTAAAATTAAATGGTGATGGCGCAACAACGAATGTGGTCAATCTAAATCAAGCGGGTACCTATTTTATTAATTTTGATGAAACCGCAGATGATTATTTACTGAGTCAAAATATTAAAGGTGCGGGTACGATAAAAACCGACACCAATGGTCACGCCTTTGATTTTGGAAATGCAGATTACACCAAAGACAACTTCACAGGTACGTTGGCTTTAGGCAATGGTACTTTTGCTGTAAGTGGTGATAATACTAAGGCACTCACAAATGCAACGTTAAAACTAGATGCTAAAGGCATTGCAACCGTACCAGCCGATGAAGGTACACAAAAAATCGGTGGCTTAACATTTAACGGCGGAACGTTAAATTATGCGAAAGACTTTATTGGTACCAAAGAAGACGCATTAAATAGCAATATAGAAGTGAAGAATTTAGATGTTTCTAAAACAGGAACAGTTAATGTATTAACCAATGGCTTCGATAATGACTTTAACGAAGACAATACGCTTAAAGATGTTTCTAAAAAAACACTGTTAGAGCAAGATGATGGTATTAATCTTGTGCAATTGGTTAACGCCACAGATAGCGTTACAGGTACTGCGGCAAATATTAAATTCACCATGACCGATAAATCAACGAGTGAGCAAATTACTACACCAACAACGGATCAAGAGATTCGTCAAGATGGTGACGTTGTAGCGATGGGAACCTATGGTGTTGGTGTTTCTGCAGATGATAAAGGCTTATATGCAAGTTATCAGCTTCAAAAAGTGGCTATTAATGACGCTAAAACGTTAAATCTACAAACCAGCGCTGATGCGACAGGCAATGCTGAAAATTTTAGAGCACAAATTACCAATGCTCCGAATGCTAGCGGTAATGTGGAGATTAACTCAAACAACAATGCCATCACCCTTTTAAATTCAGACAATAATTACACCGGTACGACCACGGTCAATACGGGTACATTGAATATGGGTGCAGATCGTGTGCTTGGTCAAGCAGATCAACATACAAGTGCATTGATTTTAAATACAGGAACTCAAGCAACATTCAATAACACTACGCAATATGTGGGTGAATTGAACACTGCAACAGATTCTATTTTAGCCCTAGATACTGGCACATTAAATGTAGCGGACGGTGGTACTGTAGATGGTCATATCACTTCTGATAATGCTGCAACGTTGAATGTCAATGGTGGAGAATTGACGGTTAATGGTGCGAATCAAGATTATCATGGCCAAACAAATATTGCGGCTAATGGCACGGTTAGTATTAATGACATTCAAGGCTTAGGTGATGGAAATATTGACGATGCCGGTGTGCTGAATATCAATAGTGCTTCAGGTAACCTCGTCAATGCATTATCGAATAACGGTGTTGTAAATGTTGCAGGCACTTCCGATGTTGTTTTAAGTGCGGATAATAGTCAATTTTCTGGTGATTTTAATATCGATCCAACTGCAAGCTTAACTGCTGCAGAACAAAAACATTTGGGTGATGCGACCATTAATGATGATGGAAAATTGGTCTTAGCAGATACCAGCGATTGGACGATTCATAACACCATTCAAGGTACAGGTGATGTGTATAAAACAGGCGCTAATATTGTTGAATTGACCAATAATTCTGCACAATATACCGGTGCAACTTATGTTCAAAATGGTAGTCTTGTTGCCGGAACAGAAACTGACTCGGTTGCATTAGCATCTTCACTGGTGAGTATCGCAAATGGCGCAACCTTTGCAGGTTATGGGTCAGTCGCCGGCGATGTCGATAACCAAGGAACATTCACTGTTGGTGGTTTAAACAAAGAACAGTTGAATACAGCAACCAATTATCTTGTAAATGGTAATTTTAGTAATGCTGGTAAAATTATCTTAGGCAGTGCAACAGGCACGGGCAGTAAATTAAATGTCAATGGAAACTATATTTCTAACGGTGGTTCATTGTATTTAAATACTGTATTGAACAAAGGACATGCAGAAACCGAAACCGATCAATTGGTTGTTAACGGTAATGTGCTGCTGGGTTCTGGCGGATCAACTGCAATTTATGTAAAACCAGTTGGCGGTGCTGGAGCGTATACCAAACCAAATGCAATTAAAGTGGTTGATGTTTCCGGCACAAGTGATAAAGGCTCATTTACTTTAGGTTCGCCAGTTGCAATGGGAATTTATGAATACAAGCTTTATAAAGGCACTCAAGATGACAGTTGGTATTTAAGTTCATATAACCCAGTATTCCCACCTGAAGAAAATGAAGGCGAGTCTGACAACACCTTTATTAACCCAATGGTCGGTGCATATTTGGCAAACCAAAATGCATTGAATATGTTTAATATGACCTTGCATGACCGCTTAGGCGAACCACAATATGCTGAAAGTCTAAAATCTTCTAGCTCGGCAAACTCTATGTGGATTCGTTCTACTGTAAATAGTTCTCGCTATAATGTGGTTAATAATCAATTGAAACTGAATGGCGATAACCAAATTTTACAGATTGGTGGTGATGTCATTAATTGGGGTAATTGGAAAAATAACGGCAATAATTACCGTGCTCGTGTTGGTATTATGGGCGGTATGGGGCAAAGTAATTTTGATAGTACATCGCGCCGTACCGGAACAAAAGCCAATGCCAGTATCGACAATGCTTATAGCGTAGGTATTTATGGAACGATTTACCAAGATTCAGATCGACCATTAGACAGCTATGTGGATGCATGGGCATTATATAATTGGTATAACGGTAACAAAGTCAGTATGACAGGTTACGACACTGCCAAATATGATAGTCAGGGCTTCAATGTATCTTTAGAGATTGGCCATACATTCTTGGCTGCAGAGTCAAAAGATAAAACCAAACAATGGCAGTTCCAACCCCAAGTTCAAATGACTTACGGAGAGCTAAGCTCAGACGCAAGTGGTAATGATACTGGTCTGCATGTAAATGATTCGACAACAACGTCATTAGAATCGCGTGTTGGTGGTCGGATGACTTATGTAAATACATCTAAGATCAATCAAATTCAGCCATTTGTTGAAGTAAACTGGTTGCGTCAATACAATGATCAAGGGTTAACTTTCAATGATGGATATCGTTTTAATAATGCTTATCCAAAAGATCGTTATCAAGTCAAACTTGGCTTTGAAGGCAATACTTCTAAGAACTGGAATGGCTGGGGTAATATTTCTTATACCACTGGAGATCAGTCGTATAAAGAAGTCAAAGCAATGGTTGGCTTTAAGTATCAGTGGTAAATTCATTGAAGGATGATTGCTACAAAGAATGCAATTTTGGTAATAGTCACTGATATCAAATGCACTAAATAAGATTTAATTTAGTGCATTTAAAAACCCCTATATATTTCTATATAGGGGTTTTTATTGTCATTATTTAAGCGTGATCCATAGTTTTTAATTCGGTTTTGTTGATAAATTGAATCAATGACTCCTATAAAAGTTGTTAAAATTCAATATTTTTTGCTTTTAATATTTATTTAACTTTTTTTATAGCTTCACTGTTTAGTTCAAATCTAATTTCAGTCACGTCTTGGTCACAAATTAAATGTAAGCTAATTGGAAAATAGAAGTTCTAATATGTGGTGTGATACTGGAAATAAGTAAAATAATTAATAAAATCAACAATAAAAAAGCCCTAATCTTTTGATTAGGGCTTTTAGAATTTGGAGCGGGAAACGAGACTCGAACTCGCGACCCCAACCTTGGCAAAAGTCACCGACATAAAATACCTTAAATTACATAAATTTCATTTAAATAAATCTCATATATAACAAGTATATATGGTTTTTAATTTGAGCATTGTAATTTAATACAGGGTAGGGTGCTTTGATTTTTTGTCACTAGTAATATTTTGATTATCAACAATAATAACCAACATAAAATTTGCATGGTAATGCTCCCGCAAATTAAGCGAGTTTAAAAGTAGAAAATCGATTAACCTTTGTCCAAGGAGATTTTCTATGAAAACATCAAAATATTCAGACAGTTTAATCATGAGTATTTTAAAACAAGCTGAATCTGGCACGCCTGTACCGAATCTTTGTCGTGAACACGGTATGAGTACGGCAACGTTCTACAAATGGAAG